>JBMOQZ010000103.1:21848-25518 GCA_049322475.1 Myxococcota bacterium
GCGGCGAGCGCGAGGAAGGCGGGCGTCCAGTAGCGCTCGCGCTTCTGGACCTGGTAGCGAGGCATCGAGGCCGGGAGGCACGCGCGGGTGTGCATGCGCATCGCGGGGTGGCGCGCCGCGAGCTCCGCCATGAGGCGCCAGTTCGACGGGTGCTTCGCGTTGCCCGCGATCCCGCGGCGGAGCGCGTCCGGGTCGTAGGTGGTGAGGGTACAGCCCGTGTGGCGTCCCACCTCGGCGCACCAGTTCTGGAGGTCGTCGACCCAGGTAGCGGCGCGAGTGCCCGTCGGCCGCACGAGCGCGAAGGCGGTGGTGCCGCAGGTGGCGACGAGGACGGCGAGCTTCGCGGCGAGCGCGGCGACGTCGGAGGGGTCACGAATGCGGTGGGTCTCGACGCGTTCGAGGTGCTCGCGGGTGGCGACCGCGAGGCCGAGCACTCCGGCGACGATGGCGACGCCGATCACCTTGTCGCGGACGAGCGGGGTCCTCCTCGGCGGGGTCATACGGCGTCGTGGTCAGCGTCCTCGGCGTCGCCCTCGTCGTGGGCGTCCGCGAGCACGCCTTCGAGCTGCGGCTGGTGCGGCTCGGCGCCCGGCGCGTCGAGGATCGGCGAGCTCGTCGTGAGGGCGACGGCCTGCGCGATCGCCTCGATGCCGGGGAGCCACACGACGCGCTTGTCCCGCGGCACTCGCACGGCGGCGAGGGCCTGTCGCCCGGCGTCGCTCGCTTCGCCGCTCACCGCGACGAGGAGACGCCGGTAGCGCGGACCGGTCAGAAGGCGCCGCAGCGCGCCGGTGAGCACATCCGGCCCGATGCGCGCCGAGAGCGGGATGCCGACGAGCGCGCGCACCGTGCCGTCGTGGAGGCGGAGCAGGCTCGCGCGGTTCGAGCGCAAGACGAGGAGGAGGTCGGGTGGCAGCGCACCCGGGGAAGGCATGGGGTTCATATGGTTTCAGCGTACGGACGCGACGTTCTTCTCGGGATGCCCACGCACTTACGTCTAGGCGTAAGTCCTCACGAAATCCGTGCTACTCCTCTCGTACCTGAACATGACTCCTTTCAGGTCATGTTCAGGTACGAGGAGTCCTTGGGGTGAGAGAGTATGAGAGAGAGGGGGACGGGCGCGGGCTGTCCCCACTTGAACTGGCCTTGAGCGGGGCTTGATCGTCCCTTCAGCGGGATTTCATCCGCGAAAACAAAACAGACCCCGGTGAGGGGTCCGTCGTCGGGGCTGGAGGAGCAGTCGGGTCATGAAGGGATGCGGCAGGCGAGCTCGTTTGACACGTCGAGGTAGAGCTCGTGGAAGAGCTGCTCGACGGGCATGCGGAGGAGCACCGCGAGCTCGAAGACGCGGCGAAGTGAGCGCGGCGGGATGCCGTTCTCGTAGGCGGAGAGGAGCGAGGGCGCAATGCCAAGCAGGGCCGCGAGGTCCTTCTGCTGGAGCGGCGGGTCGAGCTCGAGGCGGCGGATGCGCAGTCGGTTCTGGAGGATGCGGCCGGTCATGGCGGTGGAGGTCATCCTTCGACGGTACCGGGCGAGGACCGTCGGGCGGGAGGCCGGCGCGAACCTGTACGCGAGTGCGACCACCGTTGGCTACGCGAGCGTAGCCAAACGCAAAAGGCCGCCCACCCTCGGTCCGCTTCGAGACGGACTCCGGATGAACGGCACCTTGCCCTCCTCAGCAACCGCAAACACGGGCTTGCCTGTTCCCCCAGAGCGCTGGTCTCGAAGCCCTGCGAACGCAGGAACTACCAGATACTCCCTTCGTCGGCATTGTGTCAAGGCTAAACACGGACGTCAAGACTTCGCCAGGTTGTCACTGGCGCAGACCTACCTGCTGCGCACTCGGGCTTGGTCCGAGCGCCCATCACTAAGATAGATCGAGGTTAGTCCTTGGCCAACGACGCGGGCGCACGGGACATCGACTGAATCCCGTCCAGGCTTCGAAAAAACTCCTCGTCGTATTTGAGGAGCTCTTCGAACTGCTTGCGCGCCCGTTCCTCGTCATCCCCGTTGAGCGACTCCATTACCGCCAGCGCGCTCGCCGTCATTGCCGCACGGCGCCACTCGATCCGGGGTTTCCAGATCGCATCCGCGCTGAGCACACAGGCCAAGATGATCCCAACCGGTAATGAGGCGCCGGGCACGGAAGGAACCACCGCCATCATCATGATGGCGCATAGGGCAGACGTCATCGCAAGTGCATAGTAGAGCACCTGCATGCGGCGCGCCTTCACGCAAAGAGCCTCGTATCGCGCACGCACTGAGGCAGCCCGAGCATGAGGATCATCTCTTCGCCCGTCCGGCCACCCGATGATGTAGATCTTGTCCACGCATCCTCCAATCCACCAGCGTAACGGTAGCCCGCCCGCTCGCCTACCCGGATCCCAAAAACATTACGATTCATGACAAAGTATGACAACTTCTCCTGCCTGCGCCTCCCGAGAAGGTCGGTCGCATGGTATGCGAATCGTGTCCAGATGCTGAAGCTGAATACCCGCAGAGCGGTGCGGGGTGAAGTGTTGCCGTAGGAGACCCATCCCATGAACGCCACACCTGTTCTCATGTTCAAGGTGGTGGGGTACGCGCTTCTGGCGATCCAGTTCCTTAACATGCACTGGCATGTGCGCAAGCGGTCTTCGGAAACGTTCCACATCTGGTTCTTCTGCGCGGCCGCCATCTGGTCGCTCGGGGCTTTGCTCCAGGTCGCAATGTTCAACCAGGCACTCACGAGCCGGACATCGCTTCTGCTTCAGGCACTGCTTTCCACGCTAAATAGCTATTGCTTTGTTGCCGGTGCGCGCGCCTATCTGCGGCTCCCTCGCCCGAGCATCATGACTCCCCTCGGAGTAGCGGTAGCAACAATTTCGCTGTATTGCACAGTGCCCTTCGCGACCGGTGCTGGTGCAGAGAGTTTCTGGCAGGGACGGTGGGGTTACTTCGCAGCGGGGGATCTCCTCTACACCGCGTACGCGGTCTGGACGCTGGTTTCCAGCGTGGTTTCTACACATTCCGCAAGAAGTTCGCTCATCTTCGTACTTTCCGCGGCCTTCCTAGTCGGAGAACAGGTTGTTTACCTCTATCCGTTCGAAAGCGCGGCGAGCCATGGCTTGCTCCATGTTGGTGATCTGTTGGTGAAGCTGGTCTTCTCGATGTCCTGGATCGGGGTGAACTGGTCCACGCTGTTCACGGCCATCAGCAATAGGTCAATGGTGATCGCGCATAATGCCGCCTTTCAGCTCGCAGCGGCCGGGAGCGCTTCCGCCGCGATGGGTATGGCCGCGTCTGCGACACTTGAGCGCGGCTCCGATCGCTCACCGCGTACGCCGCCGCCGTCTAACCCGCGCGTGGCATCGACTGTAAGGCCGGGTGGGCTCTGGCTGGCGACCAGAATGGGCGAACGAGTGGCGGAGGCAGCGACCCTCACCCAACTCCTGCAGGTGGTGGGGGAGCGTTCTGTGGTCATCACGTACGCCCCGGCAAGTTCTCCGCGGGGTGGCGACGACCCGCTGGCAGAGAGCATGGGCCTATAGATGGCACTAATATACTTCAGGCACCGGCAAAGGCTCAAGCTTGCGACGTGCGGAGAGGCGGAGGCAATTGAGCGGATTGACCAAGCGTTCAACGAGGGGTACGCGGGGGTTTTTGCGAACAAGCCGTATTTGGCATTGAG
>JBMOQZ010000104.1:0-25464 GCA_049322475.1 Myxococcota bacterium
GGGGGCGCCTTGTCGCGCCGGACCTTCACGACGCTGCGGACGTAGACGCCGCCCTGCCTCGCGGCGTCGGGCGCGCCCGTGGAGCGCGTGCCGAGCACCTCCTGCATGCGGAAGCCCGCGCGCTCCACCATCGCCGCGTCGACGGCCGGGGCCTTCGGCGGCGTGGGCCACTCCCCGTCGGCGATCCAGAGGGGGCCGGCCTCGCCGAGCAGCGTGGCGCCGCCGGGGCCCTCGGTGGCGACGCGCGCGCGCGTGCCCTCGGGGCCCCACACCTTCACCTCGCCCGTCCAGGCGCCGGCCGTCACCGCGTTCGGCCCCGAGCGGTAGACGCCCCGCGGGGGATCGGCGCGGTCGCACGCGGCGAGGAGGAGGAGAGCCAGCACCGCGCGGTCTTATCCGCGCCGGGCCAGTTACGGCTCCGCGATGTCGTTCGATCCTGCCCGGCTCCAGCTCTTCGTCGTCGACTTCCAGGAGAAGCTCTTCGGCGCGATGCCCGAAGGCCCGCGAGAGGCCGCCGCGAAGGCCGCGGGCAACCTTCGCTTCGCCTTCGACGCGCTCTCGCTCCCCGTCGTGACGACCGAGCAGTACCCCCAGGGCCTCGGGCCCACGCTCGAGCCGCTCCGCGGCGCGCCCACCTTCGCCAAGACCACGTTCTCGGCGATGCGGGACGAGGCGATCGCCGCGGAGCTCCGCCGTCCGGCCGTCGTGCTCGCCGGCATGGAGACCCACATCTGCGTGACGCTCACGGCGCTGGACCTGCGCGCGCGCGGCGTCGACGTGATCGTGGTGCCGGACGCCTGCGTGTCGCGGCGGAAGGCGGACTGGCGCGCGGGCCTCGCGCTCATGGAGGGCGCGGGCGCGCGCATCGTCCCGAGCGAGACGTTGCTCTTCGCGCTGGTCGAGCGCGCGGGCACGCCGTTGTTCAAGGAGATCAGCCGGCGGATCCGGTAGGTAGATCGAGGCAACCGGGCCTCCCGACCACTGCCGGACGTTTTTGGGGGACGCATCCGGCGCGGAGAGGGGACGTCCCGGTCGATCCTCGAATAACCGGGCGACCTATTCCTCGCCATCCTCCCAGGTGAGGCGGTAGGTGCCGCAGTCGGGCGTGCCGTTCTCGTCTTCCTTGCGCTCCTCGAGGGTGGGGCTGTAGCCCCACACGTCCTCGCGGATGTTCTCCAGCACGAAGTCGCCGCGGATGAAGATCTTCGAGGCGCTGGCGACGCCGTCGAGCATGATCTGGAACTCGCCCACGACCGGCGTCTCGGTGTGGGGGGCGATGTCCTCGGGGTTCTTGATGCGGACCCAGGACACGGAGACGCCGGTCCAGTCGTAGAACCCGCTCGTGTCGGTCTCGCTGCGCTCGTAGTCCGGGACGCGCCAGGAGTTGTCCTCGACCTTGAACTCGACGTCGAGCGCGGAGCCGCCCACCGTGCCGAGCTCGGTCAGGCCCTCCAGCGTGGTGTCGATGCCGGCGATCCACTCGTCGTAGTCGGAGGCGTAGTCGAAGGTGGCGGTCGACCGGGAGGCGTAGCTCTCGTAGTACGGCTGGTAGAGCTGGTAGCCGTAGGGGTAGTCGCTCGTCTCGGCGGCGTCGTCGTAGTCGATGGCGTGGCCGTAGAGCTGCTCGTCCTCGAAGCGGCCGAACGCGGCGCCGGCCTGCCACTCCTGCGGGAGGCCCCAGTAGGTGTAGTCGGAGGGCGAGAGCTGGTAGGCGCCGGAGTTGAGGTGCCAGAGCGTGCCGCTCTCCTCGCCGGACGACCAGCCCTCGAGCCAGTCGCCGTCGACGTTCACCAGATCGGCCCCGCCCTCGCCGTCGTCGATGCAGGCCGTGGGCTGGAAGTCGGGGTCGATGACCCAGCCCGCCCGCAAATCCCCGAGGCGGGGGTAGTCGATGTGGAAGGTCAGCTGGAGGTCGCCCTCGGCGGAGATGACCGCCTCGGTGCGCCAGGCGTAGGTCTCGCCGCCGGGCTCGAAGGCGCCGTCGAGCGTGTAGTAGGCCTGATCGTCGAGCCAGGTGAACCACGCGGGCTCGATCGCCGTGCAGTCGTTGCGCGTGGAGGGGTCGCCGTCGGGGTCGTTCTCGGTGTCGAGGACGGGGTTGCCCTCGTCGTCGAGCACGGGCTCGCCCGTCTCCTCGTCCAGCACGTAGTCGTGGGACTCCTCGCAGCAGCGCGCCTCGTAGTTGAACTGCCCGTCGACGCTCCCGTCGGCGTCGTCGTCGAGGCGCTCGGCCCGCTGCGCGTCGTCGTCGAGGCCGGAGAGGTCGCGGCAGTCGAAGAGGCCGGTGATGCCGTGGTTCTCGCGCACCGTCGGGTTGGCGAAGTCGCGGCCCTCGCCCTCGAGGTTCTGGATGTTCTCCGAGCTCTCCGCCGCGAGGAAGATCGCGTAGTCGCCCCAGACCTGGGCGTCCATGGTGGCGCAGCCGGTGAGCAGCAGGGACACGAGCGGCATGATGGCGACTCCGACCGGGCCTTATAGGCCGGGGGCAGGCAGGGCGTCAACCGGGGGCGTGCTCGCGCGCGCGAGCGCGGCGCGGGGGCGCGTCGCGGCGCGACCGCCGCTTCAGCGCTCGCGGACGATCCGGTACGTCGCGCTCGTCCCGTCGACGAACCAGAGGGTCACCGTGTCGGTCCCCAGCGTGACCCGTTCCCCGTCGGCCAGAAGCCCCTCGCCCCGATGGGGCACGTACTCGCCGGAGGGGTACTCTCCCGCCGGGTTCGGGGCGCAGTCCTCCATGTGGACGGCCCCCTCACAACCGATCAGAAGCGCCAGGACAACCACGACTCGTCCCCGACCCTGATTATGCCGGTCTCCGGCTCCTCACCCCCGGCGTCCGGGTAGATCAGCTCCAGGCTCCCGGACTCGGGCAGCTCGATCGAGGAGCTGGAGCTCTCCAGGATCAGCGCCAACGTGGACGTGCGCGAGCCGCACTTGGCGCTGGCCTGAAGGATCAGAGTGAGAAGCATCACGTACACCCGTCGGTGAGATACACACTCCCGTCCCAGCCGTACAGCTCGTCAAGAGTGGTCATGTTCTCGATTTCCAACATGACGAGGAAGCAGGTGGTGTTCTGAAGTTCGGAAAACCGATTGAGGCAGGCCCAACGGAAGATGTTCTCAATCAAGTAAGCAGGCGCACACTGGCCAGGGTGGTCCAAGGTCGGGTCAAAGTCGAGGCAGCACAGGTGAGAAATCTCGTGGAGGAGGGAGCCGGCCAAATCCATGACCACAGCGAGCGCCGAAGTCTTGTCACCCGCGTTGATGAAGTCCCAGAACCGGATTACGTACTTGCCGTAGTACCTGGGCCAATCCATACTGATTGGATCATTGCCACAGAACGTCGTATAAAAATCACCAACGTAGGACGGTGGGAAATCGTAGACTTGCACCTCGTGCCCAGACCAGATCTTCTCGCCGAGACAAAGCCCATCGCCAAGTCGAACGCAGAATCCCGCGAACTCGGCCGCGTCCGCATTACTCATGAGAAAAGCCCATGCGAACCACAATAGGACAACCCCTTCTGCCGACCCGCCGCTCACGTTGACTCGCGTGGCGGCCCAGGCGAAGTTCACCTGTACGTCGACCCACCCGTCATCGACAGACACGTTGTCGGGACCAAGCAACCACGATGCCGAATTTAAGGTACACGGATCGCTGGAGGACATCCATGTGAGACGAGCACGCGCCTCCCTCTGAGCCCAAATGGTTACACTGTCGGCGTCAGTGTCCAAGTGGTGCTTCGCAGTCGGCACACCCACCTGACCAGACGCAGCCCGCTCGTTATAGGCAATGAGCGGGAATGACCACCCCAGGTCTGGAAGGCTCCCGAGCGGCCCAGGACGTGACGTCGGAGAACCCACAGGGTGGTTCGTCGGCGGCAAGCCAAGTGCGTCAAAAACGATGCCGGCGAGGTCATGCGCGGCGAGCGTTCCGATCGACGGGGCCAAGTACCCTTCCCTCAAACCGTCACTCGGCAGAGTAGGCCCGGCGCAATCCGCTCCTTCTACCCTATTTCGCTCGCGCAGAGACGATGTCGAAACAGGGGCGCCAAATTCGTCGACATACTCACCGACGACCGTCCGCGAGGACGGCCGCGCCTTGCCAACCGCACCCCCGCACCGGCAGTGCCCTCGACGAATAGGAGTTGACTCGTCGACGAAGAGGCGACTGCTCGCGGCGAAGCCCGACGGGCGCACCTCCAGCTCGCGCACAGGTTCGTGGCCCGCATCACCCGTGCAATCGCACAGAAGACCGCCACGCTCCAAGTCAACGAGCCGAAGCGGCCTCACGACCGCTTCACCACGTACGCAGCGCCACCGGCACGCCCGAGCGCGAGGGTGCTGCCCGAGGTCAGCTTCACCAGGAACACGATGCGGATGAGCCGCTTCCCCGCGGTGGTCGCCGAGATGTCGGTGAGCGAGCCGCGGAAGGTGAAGCCGTTGGCGGTCCGGTAGGACGTGACCGCGACGGCGGTGTCGGGCGTGTCCTCGTTGTCGGCCGTCTCGTATCCGAGCGCGACCTCGAGCACGCCGGTCTTCGCACGCAGCTCGAGGTCGAACCCGAGCCTGCCGAAGTCCTCCGCCTCGAACCATCCGGTCACGGGGATTCCGACCGCCGTCGTGCTCTCGGCGAAGACGGTGGTGAACGGGATCCGGAACTTCTTCAAGCTGTCCTCCAGAGGGGTGAGCCTCCAGAGGGGTGAGCCTCCAGAGGGGTCGGCCGGTTGGCTGACGTGTTCGCAGCATGCCACGTCGCCCGAATGCCGTCGAGCACCTTAATTTCGTGAAATTGTCGGGACGCCGCGGGACGAAACGCCAACTCGCGCCCTTACGACGATCGTCCGCTCAGAAACACGCCCCCACCCCCTCCTCGTACCCCCCGTACCGCCAGGTGAACCCCAGCTCCTTCTCCAGCCGCTCCGTGCGCAACCGCACCGACGCCGTGTAGAGCTTCAGGTTGTCCTCCGTGAACCGCGGCTTGGTCCCCAGCCGCGTGGCGATCCGCTCGTTCGCGCGGGCCGTCGCCACCTGGATGCCGCTCGGGATCCACGTCGACCAGAACCGCACCGGCTTGCCGCCCGCCCGCGCGTGGACCGCCGCGTAGAACTCCCGCAGCATCGGCGTGTCGCGGCCGGCGACGTGGTAGGCCTCGCCGTCCCGGCCCGCCTCCGCGATGCGCACGAGCGCGGCGACGCAGTCGTCCACGTGCACGACGGGGACGTGGTTCTTGCCCTCGCCCGGCAGCCAGGCCCGGCCGGACCGCATCTGATCGGCGAGCAGGAAGCGGAAGCCCGGCCCGTACGTGGCGGCGATGCGGGCGAACCGCACGGGGCCGCCCCAGCCGCGCAGGGCGACCTCCGCGGCGACCTTGCTCTCGCCGTACTTCGTCATCGGGCTGACCGGGTAGTCCTCGGGCACCCAGAGCCCGCTGCGGTCGCCGTAGACCGCGCAGCTCGACGCGAACACCACCCCCTCGGGCGAGTGGCCCCGCAGGGCCTCGACGAGGGCGACGGTGCCGGCGCGGTTCACGACGTCGGCCGTGTTCTTCCCGCGCCCGCGCACGCCGCCCGCGAGGTGGAACACCCAGCGCGCGCCGCGGAGCCCCTCGGCGAGCGCCGCGGCGTCCTCGAGCGTGCCCTTCACCGGCTCCCCGCCCGCCTCGCGGACCGCCGCCGCCTTCGCGTCGTCCCGGGCGAGCCCCCCGACGCGCAGGCCTCGCGCGGCGAGCGCGCGCACGAGGGGGAGCCCGATCTGCCCGGCGGCGCCGGTCACGAACACCCGATCGGCCATGCGCCCCTACCGCGCCTCGACGTAGAGCAGCGCCCCCGTCCACACGTCGCTGCCGTCGTCGGCGTCGGGGTCCTCGCCGAAGAGGAACAGGTCGGGCACGCCGTCGCCGGAGAGGTCGCCGAACGCGCCGTCGTCCTTCGCGGGTTGCCACGCGAAGCGCGTCTCCGCGGGCGAGACCGCCCCGTCGAACACGCGGTGGACCTGCGCGACGCCGGACGACATCCAGACGAGGTCGGCCACGCCGTCGCCGTCCGCGTCGGCGATCACCGGGGCGCCGGCGCCGGGCAGGGCCGTCTCGACACCACCCACGCGAACGGAGGCGCCCGTCGTGGGCGACCACGTCGCCACCTCGTCCATCCCGTCGTCGTCGAGGTCGCCCGCGGCGACGGCGCAGCCGGCCTCGGTGCACGCGACCAGCTCGTCCACCCCGTCGCCGTCCTCGTCGGCCGCCGCGACGGAGGCCACGCCCTCGATCGGCGCGCCCTGCACGGCCTCGCCGCTCGTGCCATCCACGTAGGTGACGACCCCGCCGGCCGACACCACCGCGACGTCCCCGTCCGCGAACGCGCCGCACGCGAGCCACGCGCCGTCGACGAAGAGCTCGGCGAGCGCCTCGGTCGGGCCCATCGCGTCGCCGAGATCGACCGCGGACAGGCGCGTGGCCCCGGAGGTGGCGTCCTCGACGAGCGCCCACGCGCGCGTGCCGCACACGACGAGGTCGAGCCCCTCGCCGGACCCGAGGTCGTACGAGCCGCCGCTCACGATGGTCTCGGCGGAGGTGTCGGTGGGCGCCACGCCCATGTAGCCGCGCAGCACGAGCGAGCCGTCCGTGTCGGTGATCAGCACGGCGTCGACGACGCCGTCGCCGGTGACGTCGCCGATGGCGGGATCGACCGCGTTGTCGCTGGCGATGCGCAGCCCGACGGTGGACGCGGGCGACCAGGGGTCGGTCTCGTCCTCCTCGGTGGCGGTGTCGTCGGTGGCGCGCGTGCCCGGCGCGACGAGCACGTGCTCGCCGCCCACGACCACGTCGGGGACGCCGTCGCCGTCGACGTCGCCGGCGCCGAGCGCGCCCTGGGGCACGCCGGTCCAGGTCTGCTTGAGGAAGCCCGTGCTCGAGCTGCCGTCGTCGCCGGTCCAGGTGGTCCACGACGCGCGCGCGAACCCGCGGTCCGACGAGAGCGCGAGGTCGACGAGGCCGTCGCCGGTCAGGTCCATGACCGCGACGCCGAGCGCCAGCGGGAGCTGACCGGAGTCGTCGAACATCTTGTAGAGGACCTGCTCGGACGCGCCCGCGGTCACGACCCAGGCCTGCATGCCGTCGAGCTGCGTGTCGTCCGACAGCATGGGCCCGGACACGATGAGGTCCGGGATGCCGTCGTTCTGGACGTCGGCCGAGGGCCAGAGGCGACCGCCGAGGCCGATGCCCGGCTCCAGATCGCTGCCCGTGGTCGTGGAGCTCCACCCCTCCTCGAAGCGGGCGTAGCGACGCAACAGCCCGTCCTCCGTGAGCACGGTGACCTCGGTGTCGCCGTCGTTGTCGAGGTCCTCGACCGAGACCGCGTAGGCCTGGAAGTCGAGCTCGAGCACGTCGTGCAGCGTGTAGCCCCACACGCCGTCGCTCTTGAGGATGGAGACGGCGCCCGTGGACCCGTCGACCGTGAGGACCGCGAGGTCGGCGAGCGCGTCGGCGTCGGTGTCGGCGACCGCCGCGGAGGTGATGGTGAGGTTGCCGGCCGGGGACCAGGCGCCCCCGTGGTAGAGCCCGCCCACGTCGCGGCCGCGCAGGAGCGCCACCGTGGAGGCCGACCAGGCGACGAGGTCGGTGACGCCGTCGTTGTCCGCCTGCACCGCGAGGATGCCGTCGACCGTGCCGCCGAGCTCTGCCACGCGCACCGGCGTGCCCCCGGCCGCCGGCGCCCACCACACCTCGGAGGCGGACGCCCACACCACGCCGCCGCCGGCCACCGCCGCCAGGTGCGCGGCGACCTCCGGCGTGTAGCCGATCCAGTCGAGGTGCCCGGGCTGCGCGCGCACCGACCACGCCGAGCCCGAGGCCGTGCCGGTGGTGGTGGTGGCGTCCACGCCGAAGCCGCCCGCCGTGGAGGCCGTGACGGTGGCCGCGCCCCAGCCGTCGCCGTCCACGGTCACCGAGCCGCTCGCGAGCGAGCCCGTCGACGCGACCGCGACCGCGTCGTCCGCGGCGACCGGCGCGCCCGCGGGGCTCGTCGTGACGATGGGCACGGACACGTCGCCGACGGCGAGCGCGTCGGCGACCCACACGCCGGTGGCGACGGCCTCGACGGGGACGAGGTGCTCGGGGAGCGCCTCTTCCTCCGCGCACCCCTTGCACCCTTCGAGGAGGAGGACGATCGCGGGGAGGACCGCCGCGCGCCGGGCTCGAGGCATCTGCGACTCCAGGGTCAGTAGAAGTTCCCTCGGACCACAACGTACCCGGAGGGGGGCGTGACGAGCGACGTCCCGCGGCCCTGCGCGTCGAGACGCAGCACGCCCGCGCTCGCGGAGACGATCAGCCAGGAGTCGTCGCCCTCGTCCCAGCCGCAGTCGGTCACGTCGGCGAGGTCGCCGTCGTAGAAGACCGCCGGACGACGGTCGCCCGCGACGAGGTCGCTCACGCGGTAGATGGCGCCCGCGTTGCTGCAGGTGAAGGGCTCGCCGTCGGGGCCGGCGAACACGCCGTGCGCGCGCGCGGTGGAGCCGTCGAAGTCGAGGTGGCGCTCGATCGCGCCGCCCACGCTCACGTCGAAGAGGTCGGGCGTGCCGTCCGCCGCGACGGTGGCGTACACGCCGGTGCCCACGGCCCCGATGGCCACGATGGTGCCCGGGTCGGTGGCGAACGAGCCGGTGGAGGTGGCCGCCTCGGGGTCCCAGGAGACGACGTCGTCCTCGTGGGCCGTCCACACGAGCCCCTCCGTCAGCTCGACGTCGAGGACGGGCACGAACGCGTCGAGCGCGCCGGTGCCGGCGGAGGTGAGCGCGTAGAGCGTCGTGTCCACGCCGAGCCAGAAGGCGTCCTCCGACGCGCGGTACGCGACGGGGCCCCCGCCGACGGCCTGGCGCTCGGACACCTGCTCGCCCGACGGGTCGAACGCCAGGACCCCGAAGGCGCTCCCGTCCTCCGCGGCCACCGACAACACGAAGCCCTTCGCCGGGGCGAGGACCGGGCCCGTGTCGGCGTCGGCGTCGGCGTCGGTGTCCGCGTCGGTGTCGGCGTCGGCGTCGCCCTTGCGCGCGCACGGCTCGCCCCGGACGCACTCGATGGCGACGGTCTCGAACACGTGGCAGGCGAGGAGGAAGATCACGCAGGCGAGCACACCGGTCTCCGACGGAAGCGGGACAACATTAGCAGGAGCGGGGCAAACGCGGCACTGGATCGCCCCCCGCAGAGGCCCGCGGCGGGCGCTTCCTGGGGCAGGCGCGCGTAGCCCGCGCCCAACTCCGGGTCCGGCGCCTGCCAGGTGGCCCGACCGTTCGAGGCCGTCGCCTTCAGGCGCTCCGCGGCCTCGTACGGACCGAGGTCGGGATCCTCGCCGAGGAGGAGCGCGAGGGCGCCGGCGACGGCGGGCGTGGACGCGGACGTGCCGTAGAACCCGACGCTCCCGTAGACCGCGGTCGTGAGCCCGTCCGGCCCGGCGATGTCGGGCTTCGGGACGCCCGCGACGCTCGGCCCCTCCGAAGAGAAGCTCTCGGCGCCGTTCTCGAGGTAGCCCGTGGCGCGCACGGCCCCGACGGTGAACGCGGCGTGGTGGCTCGCGGGGTCGGCGAGCGAGCCGGGCGTGGTGCGCCACACCTCGCCGCCGCGCCCCCAGATCGCGACGGGCACGACGGGATCGCCCGCGTAGCGGACCACCATCACGTAGTACCAGTCGGTGCGCGGCGCGTCGAAGCTCACGCGCTCGATCGGGGAGCAGTGGTCGGCGGTGGGGTCCTGCGAGGCCTCGCCGCGCCCCAGCAGGTCGCCCTGCTCGTCGAACACGTACACGTCGAGGTCGGTGTCGCCGCAGGAGCCGAACTGGTCCCACGCGACCTGCAGCGTGTTGCCGCCCTCGCCCCAGTAGACGGGCAGGAAGGCCGACCCCCAGGGGAACTCCATCGCGCCGTCGCCGTCGGCGTCGACGAAGTCGCCGGACCAGTGCTCGGTCGCGTAGTTCCCGGCGGAGTTCACCAGCAGCACCCCGCCGCGCGTGAGCGTGTCGACGGCCTCGTTGACCGGGCCGGAGCCGTCGTGGAACGAGTTGTGGAAGAACGACATCGACATGCTCACGAGGTCGATGCCCTCGCGCACGGCCCACTCGGCGGCGTTCTGGAGCGTGGTCTCGCCGTTGACGCGCACGAGGTGCAGCTCGGCCTCGGGGGCGAGGTCTCGGATGACCTCGGCGCACGCGACGCCGTGGCTGCCCTCCTCGAAGCTGTAGCGCGGGCGGAGCGTGTCCATCTCGACGTCGCAGGAGCGGTGGGCCTGGCAGTCGTGCGTGGCGACGTCGCCCAGCTCGTCGGCCCACACCGCGGCGTTGAAGAACTGCACGTCGAAGACGGCGACCTTCACGCCCTTCCCGCCCTCGCCGCGGGCGTGCCAGCTCTCGGCGCCGAGCGCCTCGATCGCCTCGACCGCGTCGTAGGTGTCCGGCACCGGGGGCGTCTCGTGGCGCCACTTCGTGCCCGCGGGCGGCGGGGCGAGCAGCACCGATCCCGTGGCGCTCGTGGCCTCCGCCCCGGGCCAGTCGGGCACGTCGACGCGGTAACGGTCGAGCTCGCCGACGTCCGGCAGCTCGGCCGCGAGGCCCGCCGCGATCCACATCACTCGCGCACCAGCGTCACCCACTGGCGGGCGTCGAGGTCCCGCACCTCGGAGCGCGCGCCGTCGGGCCAGATAACGCGGATCACGTCGACCGCGTCGACGTCGCCGAGGCCCACGTGCGCCTCGGGCGGGCCGCCGGAGGCCACGTTGGTGCTGCCCGCGGAGATCCAGCGCACGCGGGTGACGCCGCCGGCCTCGACCTCCACGCGCGCGCCCACCGCGAACCGGTTGGGCCCCGGCTGCGCGAGCCGCACGCCGATCCAGCCCGCCTCGCCGCACCGCGCGCGCCAGAGCTTCGCGCCGCCCCAGAGGTTGCGCGTGACGAAGTCGAGCCAGCCGTCGCGATCGAGGTCGGCGAGCACGAAGCCGCGCCGCACCCCCGCCTCGGCCACGCCCCACGCCTCGGCCACCTGCGTGAAGGTGCCGTCCTCGCCCTGGAGGAAGACGGCGTCGGGCTGGTCCGCCGGGTTGGGCTCCTCGGAGGGGGCGACGCCGCCGTTCGTGTAGTCGAGCTCGGCGCCGTAGGCGACGAGCGCGTCGAGGTCGCCGTCGTCGTCGAGGTCCGCGAGCTCGGCCCCCCACGCGACGAAGCGCCCGCCGTCGACGGCGACGAGGCCCCGGGCGCGGGCGGAGTCGTACCAGGCGCCGTCGTCGGCGCTCTCGAGCATCGCGTTCTGGCTCCACCCGCTCACGAGGAAGTCGGGGCGCAGGTCCCCGTTCAGGTCGCCCACGCCCACGCCCATGCCCTCGATGGCGACGGCGAGCCCGAGCGCGCCGCCGTCGTCGGCGAAGTAGCCCGCGCCGTCGTTGAGGCGGGCGACGGTGGTGTAGCCCTCGTCGGGCTTCTCGTTGATCACGAACAGGTCGAGGTCGGCGTCGTCGTCGAGGTCCGCCCACGACGCCGCGTTGGTCCAGCCCCGCGCGGCCATGCCGTCGAGGCGGTCGCTGACGTCCTCGAACGCGCCGTCGCCCGTGTTGAGCCAGAGCTCGTTGTGGTCGGGGAGGTAGACGCCGTCGGCCGCCTCGGGGTGCTGCTCCGCGGCGTGGAAGTTGCCCACGAAGAGGTCGAGGTCGGCGTCGCCGTCGGCGTCGCCCCAGGCGCCGTGGTGCGTCGCCCACGCGTACGTCTCGAAGCCGCCGCCGGCGGGTGTGAACGTTCCGCCGTCGTTGAGCAGGAGCGCGTTGGCGACCCCGTGGTTGCCGACGAAGACGTCCAGCTGCCCGTCGCCGTCGGCGTCGGCGACGCTGGCGGCGATCGCCGGGGCGTCCTCCGCCGGCAGCTCGCCCGCGGCGAAGGTCCAGCCGCCCGCCCCGAAGTAGAGCTCGTCCTGCCCGGTCTGGGGGAGGAACACGTCGGCGAGCCCGTCGGCGTCGAAGTCCGCGACCGCGAGGCCCCAGGGCGCCGGCGCCTCGAAGCTGCCCGTCGCCTGCGCCTGCCAGTCGGGCCCGCCGGCCTCCGCGACGAAGGGCGCGTCGGCGCGCGCCGCGGGGTCGGCGCAGGTGACCACGCCGTCGGTCACGACGTTCACCGGAGTGGTCTCGTCGGGCCACTCGCCGATGATCGGGGGTTGGACGCAGGCGATCAGCGGGAGCATCGCTGCGGGACATCGTACCCTGTACACGTGCGACCGCTCCTCGTCGTGGGCTTCGGCCCCTTCCTCGACGTCGGCGACAACCCCGCCGCCCGGCTCGCCCACGCCGTCGACGGGCGGCTCGCCGGCGAATTCCGGGTCGTCGGCCGGGAGATGCCGGTCAGCTACACCCGCGCGCCGGATCTCACGGAGCGGTGGGCGCGCGAGCTCCACGCGGCCGCCGTCCTCGGCGTGGGGGTCGCCCGGGGGCGGATCGCGGCGGCGGTGGAGCGCACCGGGCGCGCGGCGTGCGACGGTACGCCCGACGTCGACGGCGAGATCGCCCGGCTCGACGGCGCGGACCGGCGATCCGCGGTCGCCGAGGCCCTCGCCGGGGCGCTCGACGTGGCGGTCAGCGACGACGCGGGGCGCTACGTCTGCAACACATGGCTCTTCCGCGTCCTCGGACAGCTTACGGATCGTCCGGTCGCGTTCCTGCACGTCCCGCCCGAGGGCTTCGACCCCGAGCGGCTGTGCGCGGCGCTGCCCTCGCTCTTGCGCTGATCGGGTGCGCGCCGAAGCCCGCGAAGGAGGCGCCCGTGAGAGACGACCCCCACCACGCCGCCGCGGGCGTGGCCGATCCGGCGCTCGCCGACCTCCTCCTCGACCACTGGGAGGAGCAGATGCGCCGGAGCCCGCTGTGGGCGACCTCCCTCGGGGACAGGCGCTACGACGGCCTCCTCGACGCGACCGGGCCCGAGGCCGTCGCCCGCGACCGCGTGTGGCGCGCCCAGGTGCTCTCGCGCGCCGAGGCCATCGACCCCGCGCGCCTCCGGGGCGAGGACGCCACGACGTGGGAGCTCTTCGTCGGCGAGCTCCGCGTCGCGCGGCGGGCGGAGGTGTGTCACGTGGAACAGTGGGGCCTGTCCGCGCGCAACAACCCCGTCGTGACGATGGAGACGCTCCCGGTCACCCACGCCCCGGACACGCCCGAGAAGCTCGAGACGTACCGGTCGCGCGTGCGCCAGCTCCCGCGCCTCTTCGCCGAGAGCGAGGCGAACCTGCGCGCGGGCATGGCCGCGGGGCGCGTCCCCAACGCGCAGTCGGTGAAGCTCGTGATCGAGCAGGTCGACCGCCAGCTCGCCAAGCCCGACGCCGAGTGGGAGGTCGCGAAGCCGGGGGCCGACGTCGTCGCGCTGCGCGCCGCGATCGCGGCGTACCGCGCGTTCCTGCGCGACGAGCTCCTGCCCGTCGCGCGCGACGAGGCGCACGAGGGCGCCTGGGCGGTGAAGGACGGCGACGCCTGCTACGCCGCGCTGATCGAGTCGCACACGACGCTGCCGCTCGCCGCGCAGACGCTGCACGACACCGGGCTCGCCGAGATGGCCAAGATCCACGACGAGTTCCGCGCGCTCGGCGAAAAAGTGTTCGGCACGCGCGACCTCGCCGCCATCTTCCGGCGCCTGCGCGAGGACCCGGCGCTGCACTTCACGACGCGCGACGAGGTGCGGGTGAAGGCGGAGGAGGCGCTCGCCGCGGCGCGGGCGCGGATCCCCGCCTTCTTCGGGCGGCTGCCGAAGGCCGGCTGCGAGGTGCGCACGATCGCGGACTTCGAGGCGCCGTACACCACCATCGCGTACTACTGGCCCTCGGTCCCCGACGGCTCGCAGCCCGGCTTCTACTACGTGAACACCTGGGCCCCGGAGACGCGCCCGCGCTTCGAGGCCGAGGTGCTCGCGTTCCACGAGTCGATCCCCGGGCACCACCTCCAGATCGCGATCGCGCAGGAGCTGCCCGAGCTCCCGGCCTTCCGCCGCCACGGCATGACGACCGCCTACATCGAGGGCTGGGCGCTCTACACCGAGCGGCTCGCCGACGAGATGGGGCTCTACACCGGCGACCTCGACCGCCTCGGCATGCTCTCGTTCGACGCCTGGCGCGCGTCGCGGCTCGTGGTCGACACCGGCGTCCACGCCCTGCGGTGGACGCGCGGCGACGCCGAGCGGTGGATGCGCGAGAACACGCCGCTGGCCGAGAACAACATCGTCAACGAGGTCGACCGGTACGTCACCTGGCCCGGCCAGGCCCTCGCCTACAAGACCGGGCAGATCGAGATCTGGCGCCTGCGGCGCGAGGCCGAGGCCGCGCTCGGACCCCGCTTCGACCTGAAGGCGTTCCACGACGTCGTGCTCACGGGCGGGCCGGTGAGCCTCCCGGTGCTCGATCGTCGCGTCCGCGCCTTCATCGCCGCCCCCTGAATCAGGCCGTCGCGAGCCAGTGCCGGTCCTCCTCCAGCATGTGCCGCACCGTCTCCGCGTCGACCGGCTTCGAGAACAGGTACCCCTGCCCCGACTTGCAGTGGAGCGCGGCGAGCCGGTGGGCCTGCTCCAGCGTCTCGACGCCCTCGGCGATGACGTCCATCCCGAGGTGATCGGCCAGCGCGGCGATGGTGCCGACGATCGCGGCGTTCTCCTGCGGGCCGGCGATGCGGTCGACGAAGCTCTTGTCGATCTTGAGCGTGTCGACCTTGAACCGGTGCAGGTAGTTCAGCGAGCTGTACCCGGTGCCGAAGTCGTCGAGGCTCACGCGGATGTTCATCTCTCGGAGCTGGCCGAGCAGCGCGGCGGCGCGCTCGGCGTTCTCGATGAGCACGGTCTCGGTGATCTCGACGGTGAGGCGGTCGGCGTCGAGCTGCGTGTCGGCGAGCGCGCTGCGCACCTCGTCGAGCAGCTCGGGCTGCGAGAACTGGCGCCCCGACAGGTTCACGCTCACCGAGATCGGCCGGCGCGCGCGCTCGAGCCACCGGCGCGCCTCGCGACACGCCTCCCGCAGCACGATCGTGCCGATCGGCACGATGAGCCCGGTCTCCTCGGCGACGGGCACGAACTCCGACGGCGGGACGAGCCCGCGCGTGGGGTGCGACCACCGCACGAGCGACTCGAACCCCACGATGGCGCCCGTCGCGAGCGACACGACCGGCTGGTACAGCACGCGGAACTCGCCGCGCTCGATCGCGCGCCGCAGGTCGGTCTCGATCTGCAGGAGCGCGACGGCGTGATCGTGCATCGCGACGTCGAACACGACGTGGCGCGCCTTCCCCATCGCCTTCGCCTGGTACATCGCCGTGTCGGCGTCGCGCAACAGATCCTCGGGCTTCGCGTCGCCCGCGGACACCGCGATGCCGATGCTCGCCGTGGTGAAGACCTCGCGCCCGCCGATGCGGAAGGGCACGCGCAGCGCCTCCTGGATCTTCGTCGCCAGCCGCGTCGCCTCGGACGGCTCGCGGATCTCCTCGAGAAGGACGGCGAACTCGTCGCCCCCCATGCGCGCGACGGTGTCGCCGGGGCGGACCTGCGTCTCGAGCAGGCGGGCGACGTGCAGGAGCAGCTGGTCGCCGATGCCGTGGCCGAGGCTGTCGTTGATGAGCTTGAAGCGGTCCAGATCGAAGACGAGCACCGCCACGAGGCGCATCGGCGAGCGCCGGACGCGCCCCAGCGCGTGCCAGAGGCGGTCCATGAAGAGCACGCGGTTGGGCAGGCCCGTGAGCGCGTCGTGCAGCGCGCCGTGCGCGAGCTGCTCCTCGGTGTCCTTGTGGCGCGTGATGTCGCTCATCGACCCCGCGATCCGCGTGGCGCGACCGCCCGCGTCGCGGACGGCGAGCCCGCGGACGAGCATCCAGCGCCAGCCCCCGTCGCGGTGGAGCACCCGGTGCTCGCTCTCGAAGTGCGGCGACTGGCCCTTCAGGTGCAGGTCGAGCTCGGCGCGCACGCGCACGGCGTCCTGCGGGTGGATCCGGCCGAGCCACTCCTCGACGCCGGCGCGCAGGTCGCCCTCGCGGTAGCCGAGCATCGCCTGCCACCGCGGCGACAGGTACACCTCGTCGCGCAGCAGGTCCCAGTCCCAGAGCCCGTCGTTGCTGCCCGCGGCGGCGAGCGCGTAGCGCTCCTCGCTGACGCGCAGGGCCCCCTCGGCCTGCCCCCGCGCGCGCCTCGCCTCCGCGTCCCGGACCGCGCGCAGCAAGGTGGTGTCGAGCTGCCCGAGGTGGTCCTTCGGCACGTAGCCGGCCGCGCCACCGCGCATCGCCGCCACCGCGTTCTCCTCGCCGATGCGGCCCGACACGATGATGCACGGCAGGTCGAGCCCGCGCTCGCGGATCATGCGCAGGACGTCGTCGGAGCTGAACTTCGGGAGCGCGTGATCGGTAAGCACCACGTCCCAGCCGCCCCGGTCCAGCGCCGCCGCGAACGCCTCCGGGGTGTCCACCCGTTCGATCTGCGCGTCCACGCCCGCGCGACGGAGCTGGAGCTCTTCGAGCAGGGCGTCGTCCAGCGAGTCCTCCACGAGGAGCACTCGATGGAGCCGCTTCATCGCTGCTTCACCGGGCGGTTGGGCGACTCGTTCACCGACAGCCAGAAGTGCCCCAGCTCGCGCACGGCCCGCGTGAACTCCTCGAAGTCGACGGGCTTGCGGACGTAGCTGTTCGCGCCCGCCCGGTAGCTGTCGACGATGTCCCGATCCTCGCTCGACGAGGTGAGCACGACGACGGGCACCACCTCCGTGCGCGGCTCCGAGCGCATGCGTCGGAGCACGTCGATGCCCGAGAGCTTGGGGAGCTTCAGATCGAGCAGTACGACCTCGGGGAGGTCCTCGCCGGCGAAGCGCCCGCGGCCGAGCACCGCGTCGAGCGCCTCGGCGCCGTCCCGGACCACCTCCACCCGGGGGGTCATGCCGCACTTGGCCAATGCGCGCAGGGCGAGGGCCTCGTCGTCCGGGTTGTCCTCGACGAGAAGGATGAACCTTCCACCCACCTGGATCACCTCTTCTCGGAACGTGGTCACCCCGGGCGACCCGGGCAAGGGACGGACGAACCCGTTACTTCGTGCGCCACCCGAGACTTCTGGAGGAGACGATGTGGCTCGCGCTGGCGCTCTCCGCGCACGCCGCCCCGACCTGTGACGCCAAGGCGCTCGCCAAGGCTCTGACCGACGCCGGCCCCCAGGCCGCGGGCAAGGCCTACGCCGACCTCGCCGCCTGCGACGCCGCCGCGGCGAAGACGGCCGCGCCCGAGGCCTTCAAGAAGGTCCTCGCGGGCCCCAACGGGGACCTCGCGGTGGTCGCCGCGCTGCAGGTGGGCGCGGGGCAGGTGGTCCGCGACTGGATGACCGGCCTCCAGCCGGACGAGCGCCCCACCACCATCAACAAGCTCGGGCAGACCTGCAACGTGAAGGAGGTCCCGCCCTTCTTCGTGGAGACCGAGAAGCAGCTCGGCGCGAAGTTCTGGTCCGAGCGCTGGTACGCGGGCCTCGACGAGTGCCGCGACCCCGCCGTGCAGGAGCTGCTCAAGGCCAACCTCGGCCGGGCCGGCACCGACCGCACCCTGTTCTTCGGCATCCTCGAGGCTTGGGCCAAGAACCTCGGCAAGGCCGCCGTGCCCGAGCTCGCCGGCCTCCTGAAGGACCAGAAGGACCCCGAGATCGCGACCTACATCGTCAACGCGTTCGCCAGCGCCGCCCTCGGCGACGCCGAGGCCACCAAGCAGGCGATCGCCGCCATCAAGGAAGCGGCGCCCACGCTGCCGGAAAAGGCGGTCGAGCAGGCGCGCACCACGCTGCTCGCGCTCGACGCCGAGGCCGACGCCGACCGCCTCGCCGCGGTCCGGTACAAGGACCGCCTCCAGGGCAACGGCGGCCTGCTCTACGGCGTCGTCGTCACCGAGGTCGCCACCTGCAAGAAGGGCGACGTGAAGGTCGAGCTCCACCACGCGCCCATCCACGAGACCGGCCACACCTGGCCGGACCAGGTGAACGAGCGCGTCACGCCCGTCGTGCAGTCCCAGCTCGAGCTCGACCTCGCCGACTCCTGCAAGGGCACCGGCACCACCGCCACCCTCACGTCCCAGCCGCTGAAGGACATGACGGCCTACGAGGTGTGGGTCCAGGAGCAGGTCACGGCCGCCGGCAAGGCGAACGCGGGCGTGAAGGTCAAGGTCTCCGCCGAAGACCCGCTGAGCCTCTGATGCCGTCCCTCCACGACCTGCAGGCGCGCTCGCTGGCCGGCGCGCCCGCGCCGCTCTCCGCGTACGCCGGCAAGGTGTGCCTCGTCGTCAACGTCGCGAGCGAGTGCGGGTTCACACCCCAGTACGCCGGCCTCCAGAAGCTGTGGGACGAGCTCCGCGACCGCGGCCTCGTCGTGCTCGGCTTCCCCAGCGACGAGTTCGGCGGCCAGGAGCCCGGCGGGCCCGAGGAGATCGCGGCCTTCTGCTCCCGCAACTACGGCGTCACCTTCCCGATGTTCGAGAAGCTCGCGACGAAGCCCGGCCCCGGCCAGCACCCGGTGTACGCCTTCCTCACGGCGACGGGCCGCGCCCCCAGCTGGAATTTCGGCAAGTACCTCGTCGGCCGCGACGGGCAGGTCCGCGGCTTCTTCAAGCACTCCGTCACGCCCGAGAGCCCCGAGCTCCGCGCGGCGATCGACGCGGCGCTCGCCGAATAGCTTTCGGCTAAGCTCCCCTCGCGTGTCCCACCGCGCGGAGGCTCCCATGCTGCTGCTCTTCGCCGCCTGCTCCGGCGTCGTGAAGGTCGACGACACCGGCTCGACCGCGGCCGACGACACGGGCGACACCGACACCACCACGATCCTCGACGACACCGGCGACGGCGACTCGGGCGACACCGCGACGACGCCCCTGCCCGAGGGCGACCTCACCTTCGCCTTCGATCGCGACGTCGCCGGCCAGACGCTCGTGCTCACCCAGCTCGCGTTCGACTTCGCCACGTTCGGCGACGTGCTGGTCGAAGCGGAGATCGAGGGCGACACGCTCACCGTCACGGCCGCGCCCCCCAACGGCGCGCTCGACGAGCTCCCCGACAACCCCGGCGCGGTGGGCGCGCTCTACGTGCCCGGCGTGGTGGACGACGACGGCGTGTTCACCGGCGTCGGCCTGCACTGGCCGCTGTACCTCGCCGAGGTCTCGCCGGAGCTCGAGTCGTACGGCCTCGTCGTCGGCTGGAACGTGCTGGTCGTCGAGACCGACACCCCGACCGTCGGCGACCCCGAGGACGTCGAGGTCTCCGCGTGGCTCGACCTCGTCCCCTCCGTCACCATCGGCGGGACGTGGGGCGGCGATCCCGCCTACGAGGAGGTCGGCCTCGGCCTCGCGCCCACCTCGGACGGCGCGAGGACGTTCATGCTCGACGAGCGCATCGCCACGGACGAGCCCTGGTCGCTGACGGTGGCGGAGGAGCCCCCCGGCGATCACGTCGACGACGAGGGCGGGGTCGGGGTCGCGTACGAGATCCCCTTCGCCTACGACGACGCCGACGGCGTCGAGGGCATCAGCAGCGGCGACACGGTCCTCGGCTACGCCTGCCTCGACACCGCGATCGCCGTGCTCCTGTGGGCCACCCCCCCCGAGACGATCGAGGGCGCCTGGGCCCTCGCGTCCGCCGGCGCGAGCCCGGGCTGGAACGCGTACGCGATCGTCCCCGACGTGAGCATGGAGCCCATCGACGCGGACACGCCGCTCACGCTCGCGAGCGGCTGCGGCTTCTAAGGCCCGCCTGCGACGATCTCCGCGTACGTGTCGGCGATGGCGCGCCGTGTGCGCGCCTTCGTGTCGACGTCGACCTCGTACATCCCCATGCGGATGTCCATGCCGTGGTTCCACTCGTAGTTGTCCATCAGCGACCAGTAGAAGTACCCGCGGACGTCGATGCCGTCGTTCACCGCGCGCTCGAGCGCGGCGAGGTGGGGCCGGAGGTAGGTCTCGCCGCTCTCGTCGGTGGGCTGCGTCCCGTTCTCGGTGACGATCACGGGCACGCCGTAGCTCGCGCCCAGCTCCACGACGTCGTAGAGGCCGTCGGCGTACTCTTCCCAGAAGACCTCGGGGTAGAAATCGGTCAGGGGGTAGCCCGCCACGAGCGGCCCCTCGAGCCCGCGCACCGTGATGCGGGTGTAGTAGTTCACCCCGAGCCAGTCCATGCGGCCGGCGAGGTCCGCGCGCGACTCCTCGGCCACGCCGTCGACGTCGCGGTCGAGCTCGCCGAGGATGGCGCCGTTGAGGAAGAGCTCGTTGTAGACGTAGTTGAGGTGCTCGGCCCCCCGCACGTCGAGCGGCTCGTCCTCGTCGAGCGGCCGCGTCGCCGCGAGGTTGCTGACGAGGCCGACGGACGCGGGCTCGCCGTCGCCGTCGGCGTCGGCCCCGTCGTGGGCGTGGACCGCGTCGTACATCGCCGCGTGGCCCTCGATGAGGTTGAAGAACACGGCGAACGCGACGTCGGGCTCGGCGACGCCGGGCGGGTTGGTGCGGTCCGCGCTGGGCAGCAGGTAGCCGGCGAGCACGATGGCGAGCGGCTCGTTCTCGGTCCCCCACAGGTCGACGACGTCGCCGTACTCCGCGGCGCACCAGCCGCTGTAGAGCGCGATCGCGGGCTTGATGCGGTCGAGGTCCACCCAGCCGCGGTCCTCGCAGGTGTCGAGGTCGGCGTGGCAGGCCTTGCCGTCGTGGATCCAGAGCGGGAGCGTGTAGTGGTTCAGCGTGACGAGCGGCGTGAGCCCGGCGTCGCGGATCGCCTCGAGGTAGGCGCGGTAGTGGGCGCGCGCGACGGGGTCGGCGTAGGCGTCGAGCTCCTCCACCGTCGTGGCGGCCTCCGCGGCGCCGTCCGGGAACAGGCGCGACCACTCCAGCGACGTGCGGAACGCGTTGTTCCCGAGCTCGTCGCGGGCGAGGGCGAGGTCCTGCTCGTAGAGCTCGTAGTGCCCGGGCGCCGACGCCATCGGCCAGCCCGCGAGGTAGGTCCCCTCCTCCGCGATCAGCTCCGGGTCGGTGACCCACTGGTACCAGTCGCTCGCGCGGTCCTCGCACTCCGCCGGGTCGACCGTGGGGCAGCCCGCCTCCACCTGGAACCCGGCAACGGCCGTCCCCCACTTGAAATCGTCGGGAAATCCCACCGGCGCGGCAGATCCCGTGTCGTCCGTCTTGTCGCCGGTGCACGCGACCAGTAGGAGTGGGAGCACCCAACGGGACTGCCGTGTCGTCATTGGCCTCGTCTATCCGTCAGAGCTTCCTCGCGGGGCTCCTCGCGCTCCTGCCCATCTTCATCACGTGGAAGATCC
The DNA here is from genome assembly GCA_049322475.1 of Myxococcota bacterium. GTDB lineage: Bacteria > Myxococcota_A > UBA796 > UBA796 > SXON01 > JBMOQZ01. The sequence goes on from JBMOQZ010000104.1 coordinate 21,293, forward strand.
TCTCGATCGTCTTCCAGATGGTCGACGGCGTGCTGGGCGACAAGCTCAACCAGCTCCTGCGGCTCGGGACCGGCCTGCAGGTCCACATCCCCGGCCTCGGCCTGCTCGTCACGCTCGTGATCGTCGTGCTCATCGGCTGGGCGACCCGGCTGGTGTTCTTCAAGCGCATCCTGTTGTGGATCGAGGCGACGATCGAGCGGGTCCCGATCGTGCGCTCGCTCTACAACGCGAGCCGCCAGATCGTCGTGCCGTTCACGGACAAGGCGAAGCTCCCGTTCTCGCAGGTCGTGCTGGTGGAGTACCCGATGCCCGGCCGCCACACGCTCGGGCTGGTGGCGAAGGCGCGCGTCACCGACGACCCCGACGACGACCGCGTGGTGGTGTTCTTCCCGTCCAACCACCTGCACCTCGGCTACCCGGTGGTGATGCACCGCGCGGACATGACCGTCATCGACATGTCCGTGGAGGAAGCCGTCAAGTTCTTCGTCAGCTGCGGGGTCATCGGCGACGACCGGCTCGTGCGCAGCGGCGGTCAGCTCATCGACGTCCACCCCGCGCCGCGGACCGCCAGAGCGGGATGAACGCGAGGAGCAACGCCGCCGCCCCGCCCTCGCCGCAGCCCACCTGCTTCTGCTCGTAGACCTTCTCCGCGCGCGCCTCGTCGTCGAGGTACGCGCCGGTGTCGGCGGTGTCGCCCGTGTCGGCGAGCGCCGCGAGGACGAGGGCGATCACGAGGCCACCGCGAACTGGCGTTCCACGAGGCGACGATACACCCCGTCGCGGGCGATCAGCTCGTCGTGGGTGCCCGCCTCCGCCACGCGACCGCCGTCCAGCACCACGACGCGGTGGGCGTCCTTCACGGTGGAGAGCCGGTGCGCGATGACCAGCACGGTGCGCCCCTCCATCAGCCGCTCCAGCGCCTCCTGGACGAGGTGCTCGCTCTCCGCGTCGAGCGCGCTCGTCGCCTCGTCGAGCACGAGGATGCGCGGGTCCTTGAGGATGGCGCGGGCGATGGCGATGCGCTGCTTCTGCCCGCCGGACAGGCGCACCCCGCGCTCGCCGACGAGCGTGCGGTAGCCGTCGGGGAATTGGGTCACGAAGACGTGGGCGTTGGCGGCCCTCGCCGCGGCCTCCACCTCCGCGGGCGTCGCCTCGGGACGGCCGTAGCGGACGTTCTCCTCGATGCTGGCCGCGAAGAGCACGGGCTCCTGCGACACCGCGCCGATCTGCTCGCGGAGCCAGCGGGTGTCGAGGTCGCGGAGGTCCACGCCGTCGAGCGTGACGCGGCCGGCGACGGGGTCGTACAGCCGGGCGAGCAATTGCGCGACGGTGCTCTTGCCGCCGCCCGAGGGGCCCACCAGCGCGAGGATGCGCCCGGGCTCGAGCTCCAGGTCCACGCCGCGGAGCACGGGGGCCTCCGGGCGCGTGGGGTACGCGAAGTCCACGCCCTCGAGCCGCACGCGGCCCTCCACGCGCTCGAGCCGCCGGCCCGCCTCGTTCACCACCCCGGGCACGCGGTCCATCAGCTCGAACACGCGCTCGCTCGCACCCAGCGCGCGGTTGAAGTCGCCGTAGAGCCCCGAGAGCGCGCCGAGCGAGAACGCGAGGAACAGCGTGTAGAGCATGAACGCGGTGAGGTCGCCGATGCTCATCGTGCCGGCGATGACCAGCGTGCCGCCGTACCACAACACGAGCGCGATCGCGGCGTAGGCGGCGAACCCGCCGGCGCCCTGGAAGGAGCCGTACGCGAGCGCGAGCTTCCGCCCCATGTCGAAGGCCCGGTCGACCCGCGACGCGTAGCGCTCGACCTCGCCCTCCTCGCGCGCGAAGCTCCGCACCGTGCGGATGCTGCCGAGCGACTCCTCGGCGACGGCGTTCGCGTCCGCGAGGGCGTCCTGCACGCCGCGCGAGAGCGTGCGCACGGTGCGCCCGAAGACCACCGCGCCGACGGCGACGAACGGCACGACGGCGAGCATCAGCGCGGACAGACGCCAGCTGGTCCACAGGAGGATGACGAGGCTGCCGAGGGCCTGGAGCAAGAACCGCAGCGCCATCGAGAGGTTCACGGTGACGCTGTTCTGGAGCACGCCGGTGTCGGCGCCGAGGCGGTTGATGAGCTCGCCGGTGCGCTGCCCGTCGAAGAACCCCACCTCCTGCCGGATGATGCTGCCGAACAGCTGCTTGCGCAGCCGCGCGACCACGCGCTCGCCCGCGAGCGTGAAGAGCCAGGCCCGCAGGAAGCTGAAGCCGCCCACGAGCACGAACACGCCCATCAGCGCGATCACGGCGCGGTCGAGCACCTCGCGCCCGTCGGGTCGGCCGACGGCGTCCATCAGCACCCGGATCCCCTGCGGCGCGACGAGCCCCAGCCCGCTGCCGGCGACCAGCGCCACGCTCGCGACGACGAGGAGGCTCGCCTCGGGACGCGCCAGCGCGACGAGGCGCCGCCAGTCCGCCGAGGGCTTCGGTGTTTCCGTCATCCCCGTCCTCTATCCGACGGAGGGAGCGGGCACGGCGGTCCGACAGAGGTGGAGCGCCTCGTCTAGCGCGAGCACGTCGCGGCGGCGCGCGAGGTCCGAGGGCTCCATCGCGGCGACGAGCCGCTCCGCGTCCGGGGCGAGGTCCGCGCGCCCCGTCGCGACCGCCAGCAAGGCCAGCGCCTGCAGCGCCGCCCAGGGTTTGGCGCACGCGCGCGCGCGACCGACCAGCACGTCGCCCTCCGCGGCGGCGAACTCCGGGTCGACCGCGGCGAGGAGGCTGGCCGCGACGAGCTCGCCGTGATCCATCCCCTGCCGCCGGAAGTGGTCCCGCGCGCGCCGCGCGTGGACGGCCGCCTCGCGGCGCGCGCCCGCGCGCCATCGCGCGGCGGCCTCCACGAGGAAGAACGGGCCACACACGAGCGGGGCGTCGAGCGAGAGCGCGGCGGCCTCCAGCTCCGGATCGGGCGCGAGCGCCTCGCCCGCGCGGTACCGCGCGCACCGCGAGATCCATGCCGCGCGCGCCTCGAGGAACGGGATCCGCGCGCGCGCCGCCTCGGCCTCCGCCCCGTCGGCGAGGGCGCGGGCGAGGGCGACGTCGACCTCCAGCGCCGCGGACGCGGCGTTCGTGCGCGCGGCGAGGCGCCCCGCGACGTCCTCGCGCCCCTCCGCCGCCGCGAGGTGCCGGGCGGCCGCCTCCGAGAAGCGCTCCCGGCGGTAACACCAGAGCCCGCGCCACCCCTCCACCATCGCGAGCGCCCGCGGCGAGCCGTCCTCCCGAGCCCACGCGTCGAGCGCCTCCAGCTCCGCCTCCGCCATCTCCGGGCGCTTGCCGTGGTGGATGGCCGCCATGGCTCGCAACGACTGGCGGGAGCACTCGAGCGCGAGGTCCCGGAACGGGCCGAGCCTCGCCCACACGCCCCTCGCCTCGTCCGGGCGCCCTCCGTCGCGCGCCTCCACCCCCCGGAGGAGCTCGGCGAGGTCGCGGGCCTCGCGGCCCGGGATCCGCGCGATCCGGTCCCGCGCGTCGCGGAGCGCGCGGAGGTCGGCGACGGCGATGCTCGCGCTCACGAGGCGCTCGGCGAGGCGCTGGACCAGGTCGGGGTCGCCCGCCGCGGTCGCCGCGAGGAGCCCGCTGATCGCCGCGTGGCACGCGTTGGACAGGCTGCCGGCCCGCTCGAGGCGCTCCGCCTCCCCGAGCGCCGTCCGGGTGGCCGAACCGAGGTCGCCCGAAGCCGCCCGCCAGGCCGTCGCGGCCGCCCAGGGCTCCGCGGCGAGACGGTTCAGCGCGGCCCGGTCCATGACGACGCCGACCGCGCCGCGTCGCGCGAGGCCGGTCCGCAGCCAGAGGTCGAGCTCGGACTCCACCCGTCCCGGCAGGCCGGCGCTGCGCGAGTAGAGGATCCGCGCCGCGTCCTCGGGCACGTGGAACACGCGGTCCGGCCCCTCGAAGCGGCCCCGCAGCGCGTCGGCGTCGAGCACGGCTCCCCGCGGATCGTCGGCGGGGAGGCAGGCGAGCGCGGCGCCCGCGTCGCGCGCGGCGCGCATCCGCGAGAAGGTGGCCGCGACCGGGTCCGGGGCGCCCGGGCAGGCCTCCTCCCACGCGCGGACGAGCGCGGCCACGTCGTCGCGCGGGGACGCCTCGCCCGCGCGACCGAAGCCCACGAGCCAGATGCGGCCACGCTCGTCCACCCG
>JBMOQZ010000105.1:0-25323 GCA_049322475.1 Myxococcota bacterium
CGCGTGGTTCGTGTCCCGGCTCGACGCCGCGGCCGTCCGCGCCGCGTTGTCCGCGCCCGGCTGGGTGCTCGCGGCGACGGCCCTGTACGCGGTCGGCCACGTCGCCAACGGCGAGGCCTGGCGCGGGCTCGTGAACGCGGGGGGCGCGCGCGTGTCGTTCGGCGGCATGGTCCGGCACGAGCTCACCAGCCTGTTCTGGGGCACGGTCCTGCCCGGCGGCGTGAGCGGCGAGGTCGTGAAGGGGATCCGCGTCGCGCGCGAGGGCGCGGGCGCGCAGGCCGCGGCGGTGGGGCTCGTCGCCGCGCGCGTGGTGAGCGGGACGACCACCTGCCTGCTCGGCGCCGCCTGCCTGCCCGCGTCCGGATACCCCGCGCGGGCCGCGATCGCCGGGGGCCTCCTCGCCTGCGCGGCCGGCGGCGTCGCGCTGCTCGCGGGCCTGCGGTACGCGCCCGACCTCCCACCCCTCGACCGCCTGCCCCGCGGACCGCTGCCCGACTTGCGCGCGCTCGCCGTCGCGGCGGCGTGGTCGACCCTGGCGCGGGCATTGTTCGTCGGCGTGTTCGTCTGTTGCTTCGGCGCCGCGGGCCGGCCCCTCGGGCTGGCGGACGCCACCGTCACCAGCGCGCTGGTCGCTCTCGCCCAGCTCCTCCCCGTGACGTTGGGCGGCTACGGCGTGCGCGAGCTCACCATCGGCGGGCTGGGGCGCCTGTTCGCGCCCGGCGCGGTCGCCGACGCCGCCGCCGTGGTCCTCGGCCTCCTCGTGAGCGTCACGGTGCTCGCCGGCGCCGCCGCCGAGGCCGCGCGCTCCCGGGGTGCGACCGACGGTTCGTGACAGGCAAATCCCGGCGCGCGCCTACCTTCGACACGGAGGAGAGCCGCCGTGGAGACCTTGCTGAACGCGCTTTTGGCGGGCCCCGTCGCCCCACACGGGGGCGTGGTGCCCCAGCGGGACGGCGCGTCGATCCTGTTCGCCGACGACCACGTCCTGGAGCTCGCCATCGAGATCGAGCCCGACGACCTCGACGCGCTCGACCGCGACCCGCGCACGGACGTGCACGCCACCGTCACCTTCGAGGGCACGTCCTGGCTCGTGGGGTTCCACCTCAAGGGGGCGAGCTCCTACCGGGGTCTCGACGACAAGGCCGCGATGAAGCTCGACTTCGGCGCGTGGGTGCCCGAGCAGGAGTTCTGGGGCGTGCGCCGCGTGACGCTCAACAACATGATCTACGACGAGTCGATGATGCGCGAGCGCGGGGCCTACCGCCTCTACGAGGCGATGGGCATCCGCGCGCCCCGTCACGGCTACGCCTGGGTGACCGTGAACGGCGAGGACTACGGCCTGTACAGCGTGATCGAGACGATGGACCAGGGCTTCCTCGACCGCGCGTTCGCCGAGGACCCGGACGGCAACCTCTACGAGTCCGTGTACAACTGGGGCGACCTCACCTGGACGGCGATGGCCAACTACACGTTGCAGGAAGAAGGCGCCATCCTCCCCTGGGAGGACCTCACGGAGCTCGTCGAGGACCTCGACGGCTCCTACGACACGATGCGCGCCCGCTTCGACATGGACTCGGTGCTGGGCGTGTTCGCGATGGACCTCGCGCTCGGCCACTACGACGGGTACACGCGCAACTTCAACAACTACCTCGTGTACCACGCGCCCGCGGAGGACCGCTGGCACCTCGTGCCCTGGGGCCAGGACGGCACGTTCAACTCCGGCGGGCCTTTGCACATCGGGTTTCTGGGGCGGCTCGCGGTCGACTGCCTCGGCAGCTCGGCCTGTCGCGACGACATGGACGCGAAGGTGCTGGAGATCGCCGACCTGATGGAGCGCATCGGGCTCGCCGCGTGGCTCGAGGAGACCTGGACGATGATCCGCCCGTACTGCGAGGCCGACCCGCGGCGCGAGGTGGAGTGCGACCCCTCCGACGTGCTCGAGTACGCGTGGGAGCGTCCGGCGGAGATCCGAGCCGAGCTCCTCTGATCGCGTGGTAGCTTGGGGGCGATGTGGTGGCTCGTCGCCTGCGCCCCCGACCCGCTGATCATCGAGGATCGGCCGTACGGGTGGGCGCCGCCGTCGGAGTCCTGGGAGGCCGGGCCCGAGGTGGCCTGCGCGGACCCGAGCGCGCGCGCGACGGCCCCGCTCTACGAGGCGGACGCGGGCGAGGACTGGGCCGCCCAGTTCGCGGGCGACCTCGACCGCCCCGCCGGCTGGGGGATGGCCGTCGCCGACTTCGACGGCGACGCGCGCCTCGACCTGTTCCTGCCCCAGCCCTACCAGGACGAGCTCTACCTCGGGCAGGCCGACGGCACGCTCGCGCTCGGCGACTTCCCCGACGAGGACGGCGACGGCCTCGGCGCCGCCGCGGCGGACTACGACGGCGACGGCGACTTCGACCTCTACGTGACCAACCAGGGTTGGGACCGCCTGTGGCGAAACGACGCGGGCGAATTCGTGGACGTCACGGTGGAGGCCGGCCTCCCGGAGGAGCCCTGGCGCGGCATGGGCGCGGCGTGGGGCGACGCCGACGGCGATCTCGACCTCGACCTGCTCGTGGCGAACAACTTCGCCCGCGACCAGCACCCGGACGAGCCCGGCGACGACGGGCTCTGGGAGGCCGATCCCAACCTGCTCTTCCTCAACGACGGCGACGGCACCTTCACCGCCGTCGAGGACGCCTTCGACGCCCGCTCCGGGCGCGGGTTCACCTACATGGCGGGCTTCGTCGACGCCGACGTGGACGGCGATCTCGACGTGTACGTGGTCAACGACAAGGGCGCCGACTCCCACCCCAACGCGCTCGTCCTCAACGACGGCGCGGGCGGCTTCGCGTTCGACGGGGGCGCGAGCTTCACCGACTGGGCGATGGACGGGATGGGCCTCGGCGTCGGCGACCTCGACGACGACCTCGTCCCCGACCTGATCGTGCCCGGGCGCGGCCTGTTCCGGCTCGGCGTGAGCGTGGGCGACGGCACGTGGGCCGAGTCGGCCCCCTCGTTGGGTGTCACCTACACCGACGAAGGCGGCCGCGTCTTGGGCTGGGGCACGGAGATGGCCGACCTCGACAACGACGGCGACCTCGACGTGATCGCCGCCTTCGGCGTGGACGACCTCACGCCCGGCACCGACCCCGACGACCCGCTCGTGGAGAACGCGCCCATCGAGGAGCCCGACGCCCTGTTCGTGCAGGGCGACGACGGGCGGTTCCTGCAGGTGGCCGAGGACTGGGGCATCGCGACGCCGGCCGCGAGCCGCGGCATCGTGGTCACCGACTGGAACGGCGACGGCGTCCTCGACTATCTGCGCCGCCAGGTCTACGGCCCCTCCCGCATCTTCGTGAGCAACTGCGGCGACGCGCACTGGGTCGAGCTGCGGCTCGTGCAGGACGCGCCGAACGTCCACGCGATCGGCGCGCGCGTCGTGCTGGAGGCGGGCGGTCGCCGCCGGGTGCGCTGGATCTCGTCGGGGAGCACGTCGTTGTCCTCCTCCGGGCCGCCCCGGGCGCACGTCGGGCTGGGCGACGCCACGGCGATCGACAGCGTCGAGATCACCTGGCCGGACGGCCACGTCCAGCGCCTCGCCGACCTCCCGGTGGACCGTGTGGTGACGGTGTTGCGAGAATAGGGCGATGCGCCCCTGGGTCCTGCCCGCGTTCGTCGCCGGGCGCCTCCTCGTCCCCCTCGGGGTCCTCGTGTCGACGCGGGACGTCGCCGGCGAGGTCCTGTGGCGGTCGGCCAACCCGCACGCGGTCGCGAAGGTGGCGGTCATCGCGTGGCAGAGCCTCCTCCGCCGGCAGGACCGCGTCGCGTTCGTCCTCGCGCTCGCGCTGGCGGCGGCGCTGGTCCTGCCGCGCCTGCGGGGACGGGCGTGGTGGATCGGGGCAGCGCTCTTCCTCGCGGCTTCGCTCGCGACCGTAGGCTCGCTGGCGATGCCCATCGCGCTGGCGATCGCCGCGCTGAACGCGTCGTCGTGGACCCTGCCGCGGTGGGCGGCGTGGATCCCGGGGACCGAGATCGTCACGCCCGCGCCGCTCGCCCGCGCGCTCGGGGCCTGGCCGCGGGCGGTCGCGGCGGTCGCCGTGCCCGCGTGGGTCGCCGTCTGGCTCGGGACCGACACGCTCGCCGGCTTCCGGCGCTACGAGGGCGAGCTCTTCCAGCCCTGGCCCGCGCGGCTCGAGGACCCGCGGGTCACCGTGGTGGAGCGGGCGACGCCCCCGACCAAGTGCGACTACCACGACGTCGACGTCGTCGGCGACCGCGTGGTCGTCGTGGCGGAGTGGACCAACCGCCTGTTCTCGTTCCCGGGCGGCGCCACGTGGTCGCTCCCGAAGATGTGGGGCCCGCCGCTCGGCAACGCGATGGACAGCGAGACCGACCCGAAGACGGGGATCACGTACTACATGGGCGGCCTCGACCACCTCGCCGCCGCGCGCTGGGACGGGCGCGCGTGGCAGCCGGCCGGCCGCTCCGCGCCGTTCGGGGCGACGATCCCCATCGCGTACCTGCGGCTCCTCGGCGATCGCCTCGCGATGCTGACGGTGAACGCCTACAGCCCGAACGAGCACCCGCTCCTGCTCACGTTCGACGTCGCGACGTTGCAGGACGTGCGCCGCTTCCCGCTGCACACCGCCGACGGCAAGCCGCTCCCGACGGCGCGGGACTTCGAGTGGATCCCGCCCCTGCGGAGGCTCGTCGTGGCGCCCGACATGGGCCGGCGCCTCTACCTCGTGAACCCCGACGACGGGCTCGCCGAGCCGTGGCTCGAGGTGCCCGCGATGGACGGCAAGCCGCGGTGGTCGCCGGAGCTGGGGCGGCTGATCGTGCCGATGCCGACGCGGTTGGAGCTGTGGCTCGTCGATCCCGTCACCGAGAACGTCCAGCGCATCCGGACGCAACCCGGCGTGCGCACCGCGGACGTGGACGTGGAGCGCGGGCTCCTCCTCACCGGGTCCGTCCTCACGGGGCAGGTGCTCGTCCAGCGGCTCGCCGACGGGGCGATCGTCGACCGGTACGGCGGGCTCATGCCGATGGCGCGGACGCTCGTCGCCGACACGCAGCGGGGGGAAGCGTGGCTGACGACGTGGACGACGTTGTACCGGATCCCGTACGGGCCGGACTGAGCATGCCTTTCCTCCGCCACACCCCCGCCACCGGTCAGGCGCCCGACGCCCCGCTCACGCGCCCCGCACCACCGCCCACACCGCGCAGTCCCGCGGCTGCGGCCCGAGGTTGGGGTGCACCACGTACCGCCTCAGCACCCCCTCGAGCTGCATCCCCGCCTTCTCCATCACCCGCGCGGACGCGACGTTCTCCACGTCGCAGAAGGCCCACACCCGCCACGCCCCCTGCCGGAACGCCTCGGCGACCACCGCGCGGGCGGCCTCCGTCACGATCCCCCGCCCCCACCACGCGCGGGCGAGGACGTAGCCCAGCACGTACCCGTGGTGCGCCCGGGCCCCGATCATCCCGATCGGACGGTCGTCCCCGCGCTCGGTGATCGCCCACGCGCGCTCGCCGACGCCGGTGCGCCAGGCCTCCTCGACCGTGGCGAGGAACGCGCGTGTCTCGACGTCCGAGAGGTGCGGGCGCCACGTCATGTACCGGCACACCTCGGGATCGCGGCAATAGCGCTCGAAGAGCACGGGCGCGTCGTCGAGCCGGGGCAGACGGAGGCGCAAGCGCTCCGTCTCGAGCTCGGGGCTCACACGAACGGCCTGCGCCGCGACCCCCCGCGCGCGAGGAGGTACAACATCGACTTGAGGTCCTCCTTCAGGTCGCGCGGGTTCTCGAGGTCCTTCTTGAGCCAGCCGAGCGCGACGCCGGGACGCAGGTAGAACCGCAGGAAGATGCGGTTCATGTACTTGAGCACGGTCTCCTTCGGCAGGTCGCGCAAGTACGTCGGGTACACGCCCGTCGCGCCGACGCCGAGCTCCTTGCGGGCGAAGCGGTCGATGATGTCGACGCTGATGATGCCGTCCTTCGCCGCCATGTCGTAGAGCGCCGAGCCCGGCAAGGGAAGCGGAATGGAGATCGCCACGCCGCCGAGCGGCAGGCTCATCACCATGTCCGCGGTCTCCTCGAGGTCCTGCTCGGTCTCGCCGGGGTTGCCCAGCATGAAGAACGCGTTGGGCACGACCCCGTGCTTGCGGCACAAGCCCACGATCTCGCGGACGCGCTCGTTGGAGAAGCGCCCCTTGCCGATGACCTCCTGCCGGATGCGCTCGTTGCCCGCCTCGAGCCCGAACCCGATGTACTCGCACCCCGCCCGCTTCATCGCGACGATCAGGTCCTCGTCGAGCACGTCGATGCGCGTGGCGCAACGCCACCGCAGCTTCAGCCGCTCGTCCACCACGCGCTGGCAGTACTCGCGCACGAACTTCTTGTTGAGCGTGAACGTGTCGTCGCTGAACGAGAAGTAGCCCTTCGACCGCGGCAGATCCGCGCGGATCTCCGCCATGAGGTTGTCGACCGTGCGGAAGCGGGGCTTGCCCGTGGCCGCCGGCAGGCTGCAGAAGCTGCACGTGAACGGGCATTTCCGTGTCACGAGGTACGAGTAGGGACGCAGGTACCGCCGCTGGTCGATGAGCGTGCGGTCCGGGAACGGGATCTCGTTGGGATCCTCCGGCGCCTCGCCCTTCTGCAGCTGGGGCACCACGCCGCCGTCGAGCAACGTCTGCAACGAGCGCGGGAACGTGGTCTCCGCCTCGCCCGTGATGCCGTGGTCGAAGAGCTCGGCGTGACGCGCGACGAAGCCCTCGTCCGAGCTGACGTGGGGCCCGCCGAGGAAGATGGGCACGCGCTTGTCGTGCTCGCGGACGATCCGCGCGACGTCGAGCGCGCCCTGCAATTGCAGCGTCATCGCCGCGACGCCGACCACCCACGGGCGCGTGGCCGCCACGATCGAGCGCAGGCCCTCGTACGAGATGCGCTCCGCCCCCACGTCGACGATGCGCACGTCGAAGTCGTCGCCGCGGATGCTCGCGGCCATGTAGAGGAGCCCGAGCGGCGGCGTCTCGATCTCGAAGGTGCGCGACGCGCCGGTCTCCGTGAACCAGCCCGGCGAGTTGATCAGCAGGACCTTCTTCTTCACGACGCGCTCCGCCAGTACTTGCGGTAGCCCGTGAACGGCCGCACCGACGAGCCGCCCTGCACGAGCACGCGGAGGAAGTTGCGCGCGTCGAGGCGCAGCTTGCGCGGCGACGTCAGGTTGCGACGCAGGCGATAGATCGCCTGCCGGACGTTCAGGTAGAAGCGCCGGTTGATGTCGCGCATCTCCGAGAACAGGTACTCGGGCTCGAGGTTGTGCGGCAGGTACAGCGGGTAGCTCCCGCCGTAGCCCTCGCCGAACTCCTTGCGCGCGAAGCGGTCGAGCATCTCGTCGCTGACGACGCCGTCGCGCTTCGCCATGTTCCACACCTCGGTGCCGGGCAAGGGCAGCAGCACGCCCGTGGACACGCCGTCCCAGCCGTAGCCGAAGATCATGTCCTTCGTCTCCTGCACCTCCGCCTTCGTCTCGCCCGGGTGGCCGAGGATCATGTAGGCGCCCACGCGAATTCCGTGGCGCTTGCACATCGCGATGACGCGCCGGACGTCGGCGTTGGTGAAGAAGCCCTTCTGCACCACCTTTTTGCGGATGGCCTCGTTCCCCGCCTCGACGCCGAACTGCGCCCACTCGCAGCCGGCGGACTTCATCGCGGCGAGCATCTCGTCGTCGACGAGATCGATGCGCGCGTTGGCGTTCCAGCGCAGCGGCAGCCTCTCGGCGCGCACCTGCTCGCAGAACTCCAGCACGCGCTTGCGGCGGATGGTGAACGTGTCGTCGGCGAAGGTGAAGCGGCCGCCGCGCCCGAGGTGACAGGCCTTCAGCTCCTCGACCACGTTGCGCGCCGAGCGCGTGCGCACCTTGCGGTTGATGATCGGCGAGCTGCAGAAGTAACAGTCGTAGGGGCAGCCCCGGGACATCATCACCGTCTGGTCGCCGTTGTAGGCGCCCGGACGGATGAGCGAGCGGTCCGGGAACGGGATGGCGTCGACGTCCTCGATGGGCGCCGACTTCTGGAGGAGCGGCGGCTCCTCGCCGCGGGCGAGCGCCTGGAGCGACGCGAGGAACGTGATCTCCGCGTCGCCCGTCATGGCGAAGTCGAAGAGGCCCGGGTTGCGCGACACGAAGCCGGGATCCGAGGAGACGTGCGCGCCGCCGGCGAAGAAGCGGGTCGTCCGCGGGAGCGCCTTGCGCAGCTCGACGGCGAGCTCGTAGGCGCCCTGCAGCTGGGGCGTCGTGACCGAGATGCCCACCGCGAAGGGCCCGAGCTCCCGGGCGATCCGCACGACCTTCGCGAGCTTCAGCTCCTCCGGGGCGACGTCGACGTAGTGCACGCGGAAGCGCGCGTCGTGCCGGTGCACGTACGACGCGAGGTAGAGCAGCCCGAGGTGCGGCGACGACACCTCGAGCGCGTGTGGCCTGCCCCGCCCGTCGAAGTGCATCGGGGGGTTGATCAGCAGGACGTGCTTCACCCTCCGGAGTCTACAACAGGGCCCCCCCGCGAACGGTAGGTCCCCCTACCGCCGCAGCGCCCCGAGCCCGGGCACGCGCGCCGCAACGCCGAAGACCCGCTCCATCGGGGCGTCTTCGTAGCGGCAGGTGGCGCAGACGCGGTCGTCGCAGCGCCGCGCGCGCAGCGCCCGCCGGAACGCCCGCATGCGCTCGCCGTTCCACACCTCCGGAAACGGCGTGGTGAGCGCGTTCCCCACGCTGGTGCCGCGGACCGAGTGGTAACAGCAGGGGTAGACCTCGCCGTCGGTGGACACGATGCAGCTGTACCAGGGGATGTAACAGGGCGCCGAGGACAAATCGGTCGTGAGCTGCCGGATCGCCGACTCGAGCGACCCGCGGGTGCGGCGGAAGCCGTGGCGCTCGGCGATCGCCAGCGCCTCGCGCAGCGCCGCGATCGAGGCGGCGTCGTCGGCGGGGAGGGTCTTCTCGACGAAGCCGGGCTGCTCGCCGTACGTGAACATGACGAGGAAATTCGGCTCCACCCCGGGCAGGCGGCGCGCGCACAGCTCGATCATGGGGGTCACCTGGTCCACGTTGTCGCGGAAGATCACCATCTGGATCTCCACGATCGGCGCGGGCAGGCGCAGCGCGTCGCGCATCGCGACGAGCCGCTCGACGTTGTGCACCACCTTCTCGAACCGGGCGCCGGCGCGGTGCGCCTCGTAGGCGTGGGCCTCGGCGCCGTCCATGGACACCTTGAGCTTGGCGAGCCCCGCGTCGACGAGCTGGCGGGTCTTGCGGTCGTCGAGCAGCGTGCCGTTGCTGACGACGTTCACGCGCGAGCCCGCCCGCGTGGCGTGGGCGACGATCGCCGGCAGGTCCTTGTTGAGCGTGGTCTCGCCGTAGCCGGACAGCGAGAGGTACGGCGGCACGATCGGGTCGTAGATCCGGCGGAAGTCGTCGAGCTTGAGGAAAGGGCTCTCGCGCTTGTCCCAGGCGATCTCGCGCGAGCACACCGTACACGCGATGTTGCAGGCGTCGCTGACGTCGATGCCCACGGCAGACGGCAGCGCGGCGACGTCCTCGTGGCGGTAGCTGGCGACGAGCGAGCGCGCGACGCTGCGCAGCGCCGCGGGGGTGCGCGGGGCGACGCGGGCAGGCACGAAGTAGCGGTCGAGGAGGGCGCCCATGTCAGGTGAAGAAGGCGTCCCCGTGGTAGTACACGTACTGCGAGAGCGCCAATTTCGCGTCGAGGCCGTCCTTTCGGGCCTCGCGGAAGTAGGCGGGCATCCCGCGCAGCCAGCCGCGGCGCTTGAGCTGGCGACCCACCTGGCGCGCGAGGAACCAGCCGTTGGCGCGGAAGAAGAGCGCCTTGAGCTTCGCGCGCCCGAGCCCGCTCGCCTCCTCGGTGAGCTCGCCGCCCTGGTAGAACGTCGCCGACTGCTCCCGCTGCAGGTAGTCCACGTCGAGGCCCGCCTCCTGCATGATCCGCAGGTCGAAGAGCGGCGTGAAGAAGAAGAAGGCCGCGCGGTCGAGGCCGCTCTCCTTCGCCACACGGAAGCTCGCGTCGGCCTGCTCGGCGGTCTCGCCCGGCGTGCCGACGAGGAAGTAGCCGAGCGTCTTGATGCCCGACCGGCGGATCATCGCGAGCTTCTCGACGAGCACGTCCTGGTCGAGCTCCTTGTTCAGGAGCGCGTTGCGCACGTAGGGGTCGCCCGCCTCGATGCCCAAGCGGAGTTGGACACACCCGGCCGAGCGCGCGATCTCCAGCTTCTCGGCGGTGATGTGGTCGACGCGCGAGTACACGGAGATCGGCAGCTTCTCGTGCAGGCCGCGCGCCCGATATTCCTTGGCGAACTCCTCGAGCCAGGACTTGTGCATGAGGAAGTTCTGGTCGTAGAAGCTCAAGTAGCGCAGGCCGTGGCGCCGGTGGGTCTCCCACTGGTGGAGCGCCTCGTCGGCCACGCGCGCGGGGCTGCGCTTGCGCACGAAGGGGCCGGCGCCCTCCATGCGCTTCGCCATCACCGGCGAGCTGCAGAAGCTGCACTGGTAGGGGCAGCCGCGCACGCCGATGATCGGCACGTAGCCGGCGTGGAAGATCATGCGCGGGTGCTGCTCCCAGAGCGTCCAGTCCATCGGCGGGACCTCGTCGAGCAGCGCGCCCTTCGGCAGCTCCGCGAGCGTGTTCTCCACGACGCGATCACCGTCCTTCCACGCGAGCCCGGCGATGTTCTCGACCGAGGCGCCGTCCTCGAGCGCGTCGAGGAGCTGGTGGAACGTGTACTCGCCCTCGCCGACGACCGCGAAGTCGACGCACGCCTGGGCGATCGTGGCCCGGGTGTCGAGCGAGGCGTGGTGACCGCCGAGCACCACCTTCAGGTCGGGCCGCAACGCCTTCGCGAGCCGGGCGATGCGCAGGATCGACGGCATACGTGGCGTGACCGTGGAGATGCCGAGCACCTGCGGCTCGAAGCGGTCCAGCCGCGCGCGGAGGTAGTCCTCCCAGTCGTCCCAGTGGAAGCAGAAGTCGATCACCTCGGCGCGGTGGCGACCCACCGCGTTGACCACGCTCGCGACGGACGCGGTGCCGAGGTGGTAGAGCTCGAGGTCCCGGTCGATCGTCGGGTTGACGATGAGCGCGCGCATCTGGAGCCGTACTATACGGCCGCATGCCCGCGCTCTCTGTAGTCCTGCCGGTCTGGAACGAAGAGCACCGGCTCGCGGCCGGGCTCGCCGGGCTGGCGGAGCTGCGGCGGCGCGCGGGGACGGCGGTGGAGGCGGTGTTCGTCGACGACGGCTCGACCGACGGCACGCTCGCGGCGCTCCGGCGCGAGGCGAGGGGCGACGTGGTGCTCGCCGAGCCCCACCGCGGGAAGGGCGCCGCCTTGCGCGCCGGCGTGCTCGCCGCCGCCGGCGACCGCGTGCTCCTCGCCGACATCGACTGGAGCGTGCACCCCGGGCAGGCCCTCCTGCTCCGCGACGTCGACGCCGACGTGGTCGTGGCGACGCGCGAGGGCGACGGGTCGCGACGCATCGGCGAGCCGGTGTGGCGCCACTTCCTCGGCCGGGCCTTCAACCAGATCGTCCAGGGCACGGTGCTCGCCGGCCACACCGACACGCAGTGCGGGTGCAAGCTCCTGCGTCGCGACGTCGCCCGCGCGCTCTTCTCCCGCCTCACCGTGGACGGCTGGGCCTACGACGTCGAGCTGCTGTACCTCGCGCACGTCGAGGGACACACCGTGCGCGAGGTGCCGGTGGTGTGGCGCTACGAGGCGGACAGCCGGCTCCGGCCCTGGGCGGACGGGGTGGCGATGGCGCGGGAGCTGTGGAAGGTCAGGCGGAACGCGCGGGAGGGGGCGTATCGGCGATGACGAGCGCGTGCCGCTCGAGGAACCCCACGATCCTCCCCGGCATCTCCGCCGCGTGCCCCACCAGCCCCGCGTGGGTGGCGCGGGGGTACTCGGCGAGCTCCGCGCCCGGGATGGCGGCGGCGAGGCGGCGGCCCACCGCCGGGCGGACGAACAGGTCGCGGCCGCCGGACACGACCAACGTTGGGACCCTGACGGTTGGGAGGACGTCCTCGGCGTCGTGGCGCTGCAGCCCCGCCATCATCGCGTGGAACGTGGCCGGGTCGAGCTTGCCGAGGTGGGCCCACCAGCCGGCGAACGCGGAGAGCGCGATCTCGGGCTCGAAGATGCCCGTCCGCAACGCCGCGGCGTGGGCGACCCGCGGGCGAGCCGACCACAGGCGGAGGTTGGCGCCCACGAGCGCGACGGGGGTCCGACACACGAGCGCGTGGGCAACTCGCCCGACGGCGGGGCCGGCGGCCTGGTCGAAGGTGCGGCCCGCGCACCCGAGCACGCTGACGAGCCCCGCGACGCGCTCGGGGAGGCGTCGCCACGCCTCGAAGACCACCTGCGAGCCCATCGAGTAGCCGATCAGCGCGGCGCGCTCGACCTCGGCGGCGTCGAGCACGGCGCGCAGGTCCTCGGCGAGGTGGCCGACCTCGAGCGTGGCGAGGTCGCGCGCGGGCTCGGACGCGCCGTGCCCGCGGTAGTCCCACGTCACCACGCGCGCGCGCCCCCGCAACAGCTCGAGCAGGCGCGCCCACTGGAACGCGTCGTTCGCGATGCCGTTGCACAACACCACCGTCGGGCCCGCGCCCTCCGCCTGCCACGCCAGCGTCGCGCCGTCGATCGCCTTCGCCGTCCGCATCGCGTCAAGGTATCCAGTGCGCGATGCGGCTCCTGCTCGCGCTCTGGGCCCTGTGCGCCGCGCTCGCGGCCGCGGCCGCGGGGGGACACGACGCGCGCGTCGCGCTGGGGCACGAGGTCTGGCTCGGCCCGCTGGCGATCGCCGGGGCGCACCTGCCGCTCGTGTTGCTCTCGGGGCTCGTGCGCAGGCGCTGGATCGCCCTCCTCCCCGTGGCGCTGGGCGGCTTCTGGGCCGCGACGATCCGCCTCCCCGAGGGGCGCGGGCCGGTCGCCGAAGGGCCGCCCGTCGTGTTGCTGACGCTCGACACCTTCCGCGCGGACCGCGTCGGCGAGGCGACGACCCCGAGCCTCACGGCGTTCGCGACGCGCGCGACCACCTTCACGCAGGCGGTCACGCTCGCCCCGCTCACCGGCCCCGCGCACGCGACGATGCTGACGGGCCTCCCCGTCGCGGAGCACGGGCTCCTCGAGAACGGCCGCCGCGTGCAGGCCGACACGGTCGTGCCCCGCCTGCGCGACGCCGGGCTGCGCACCGGCGCGTTCCTCGGCGCCCACGTGCTCGACGCGCACACCGGGCTCGACGCCGGCTTCGACCACTACGACGACCGCTGGGGCGTGGGCCAGCGGCTCCTGTGGATCCCCGGGCTCGCCGCCCTCGATCCCCCGAAGCGCGGCGTGCAGCGCCGGGGCGACGAGACGGTGGAGCGCGCGCTCCGCTGGCTCGCGGACTCGCCGGGGCGCGTGTTCCTGTGGGTGCACCTCTACGACGCGCACGCGCCCTACGGCGCGCCGACGTTGTGGCGCCCGGACGCGGAGTCGCTCGCCGCGGCCCGCGCGGCCGACGTCGAGGAGCGCGGCGAGCCCACGATCTTCGAGCTCCTCGAGCGCCCCTCGCCGCGGGTCCAGACGCTCCAGTACGACGCGGGCGTGCGCTACGCCGACCACCTCGCCGGGCGGCTCCTCGACGCGCTCCCGGACGACGCCGTCGTGATCGTGGTGGGCGACCACGGCGAGAGCCTCGCCGACCACGACCTCTGGTTCGACCACGGCGCGCGCCTCTGGGAAGAAGTGCTGCGGGTGCCGATGATGGTGCGCTGGCCGGGCAGGTGGGAGGGCGGCGCCCGCGACGACCTCGTCGGCGTCGACGCGATCGCCGACCTGCTGCTGCAGGCCGCGGGGCTCGCCCCGATCGCGGACCTGCCGGCGCGCGACGAGGTGCTCGCCTACACGACCGGGCAGCGCTCCCGGGGCTCGCTCGTGCGCCGCCCGAAGGGGCCCCGCCGCGGCGGGGCGTGCGCGCGGCTCGCCGGCGGGAAGCTCGTCTCGCACGACGGCGAGGACGTGGTCTGGTACGACCTCGCCGCCGATCCGGGCGAGACCTCGCCGGAGGGGGTGCCGCCGGCGCTCGACGCCGCGGCGGCGCGCGTCCGCGAGGCCGTCGCCGCCCCGCTCCCGGAGACGGACGCCGCGCTGCGGCAGCGCCTCCGCGCGCTGGGCTACGAGGAGTGACGTCCGCTCGCGCGTGCGCTAAGCTGGCCGCGATGCTCCTCGCGGTCCTCCTCGGCGGTTGCAGTGTCTTCTCGCCGAATTGGGTGGAGTCGCGGGGCTTCGCGCCCTTCGAGATCGAGCCCGTCAAGACGGCCCTGTGGGTCGAGGGCGGCTCGCCCAACCGCGGGTACGCCGAGGGCATGCTCTTCCTGACCGCGTCGGAGTCCACGAGCTGCTCCGACGTGGTCGACGGCTACGACCTCTACGACCGCGACTCGTGGATGTGGGACACGAGCGGGGTGGTCGTCGTGTTCTCCTGGGACCACGACCCCTTCGACTCCGACGACGACGGCGACGACATCGGGTGGCTCGGCGACTACTACAGCGGCGTCCGGGTGGAGGAGCGCGTCGAGGGCGGCACGGCCGAGCGCCAGTTCATGGCGGTGGCGGTCACCGACGGCACGCTCTACCTCGGCGGCTACGGGACCTACGGCGAGGCCGCGATCGAGCGCCACAGCGCGGGCGTCGTGTCCGGCCGCTTCCTGACGGAAGAGCTCAAGGGCCGCTTCCGCGCCGAGGAGTGCGACGCCGACGACGGCGACGACGACGACGACACCGGCGACTCGGGTCGCTGGGGGGAGGAGGCGGAGTGATCGCGTCCCTGCTCCTCGCGCTCGCCTGCTCGTCGACGGGGCGGGTCGACGTCCACGAGCCCACGCTGTTCCCCGTCGAGTTCGGGCGCATCCGGTCGTCGCTGTGGGTGGAGAACTGGTACGGCTACACGTCCGAGGACTCCGGCACGGCGCTGCTCTTCCTCTCCGACGAGGAGGCCGACTGCGACGACGCGCTCTCGTGGGGCCCCTACTACGCCTACGCGGGCGACGACCTCCTCACCGACAAGGGCCACGGCGTGCTCGTCCTCTACATGTGGGGCGCCTGGTACGGGGACGACGGCGGCGGCGAGGGCGGCTTCGAGGGCACCTACGCGAGCGTCCCCGGCTACGTGCTCGACGAGGAAGGCACCGTCATGCGGCGCGCCTACGTGCTGGCGTGGTCGGAGGGCGTGCTCTACTACACGAGCGGCTACGGCGGCGGCGGCGGCTACGCGACCGTGTCCGACTACGGATCGGGCGAGGTCTCCGGGCGCGTCGACGTGACCGCGCTCGACGTGGGCTACGTCGCCAACAACTGCGGCGAGCTCCCCTCCTACTACGACACCTACGACTACACCTACGACGGGTGGACCTCGCCGTGACCGCGCTCCTCCTGCTCGGCGGCTGCTCCGCGTTCTCGGCGAACTGGATGTCGGCGAAGGGCGGCGCGCCCTTCCGCCTCGGCGCGGTGAAGTCCGCGCTGTGGCTGGAGGACAGCTGGTCCGACCCCTCCGACGGCGAAGGCGCGGCCTGGCTCCTCCTCACCGAGGCCGAGCGCGGCTGCGGCGACCTCGAGGACGAGATGGGCGGCGACGTCGACCGCGAGGACAGCCTCGTGTGGGACAAGTCCGGCGTCCTCGCGTGGTTCGGCTTCGACGTCCCCAGCGGCGAATCCGCCGACTGGGAGGGCGAGTACTGGAGCGCGTACGGCCAGGTGCTCTCCTACGACGAGGAGCTGCAGGACCGGCCCGTCCGCACGTTGAGCGTCGTCGCGTGGGCCGACGGCTCCGTCTACGAGACCTACGGGATGCAGGCGCGCGGCGAGATCGAGGGCCACGGCGACAAGGTCGTCGGCACCCTCGACCACGAGCTCTTGAAGGCGAAGTTCCAGGCCGAGGACTGCGGCCAGATCGAGGGGTCGAGCTGGGACGACACCGGGTGGTACGAGCGCCGGTAGTCGCTCAACGCACCGCCCACACCTCCCGGCCCCCTCCCCGGACGGGCTCGCCGAACGCCGCCGTGAGCGCGGCCCGCACGCGGTCGCGGGCGTCGTGGGTGGCGTAGGCCTCGGGGTCCACGACGATCGCCGAGAACCCGTCCGCCGCGAGGCGCGCGCGGTCGGCGTCCACGCGCTCGGGGGCCGTGACCTCCACGCGCAGGACACCGTCGCCCTTCTCGGCCTGGAGGAGCCCGGCGGTGAACTGGTTCTCGCGGAGGTAGCGGGGCGGGAAGCCGAGCACCTCGTCGGCGATGGGCCGCCCGTGCACGAGCTGGTGGAGGAAGTGCACGCGCGCGAAGCGCTCCGTGCCCCGGTCGAACCACGGGAGCTCGACGATGGCCCCGGGCTCGCCGGCGAGCCGCCAGTAGGCCTCCGGCACCGCGAGGCGCGCCGTCGGGAGCGGCACCGGCACGGGCGAGGCGATCGCCAGCTCGGCCACGACGAGGACCGGGGCGAGCGCGGCGAGGCGCGGCAGCGTGGCGGCCCCGAACGCGGCGGCGACGCCGAGCCCCAGCCCGGCGGCGATCGCGTAGCGGAAGGGCTCGAGCAGGAGGCTCGCGCCGGGGACGGCGTGGTGGAGCAGGAGCCACGCGGGGTTGCCGGCGACGGGCAAGGCGACGTCGCCGGTGACCGCGAGGAACGGCCCCGTCGAGGCGAGCGCGGCGAAGATCGCGACGGCGAGCCACGGGCGCGCGGCGGGGCGGCGCACGGCACCGAGGACCGCGAGCGCCCCCACGAGGAGTCCCGGAGAAAAAGCACGGTAGTAGCGCGAGCCGGCGTCGCGGACGATCAGCGCGTCCTTGCCGACGGCCACGTAGTCGGCGAGCCACGCGACGTACCGCGACGGGTGCGCGGGCTCGAGGAAGGGGTAGGGCGGCGCGTGCCTCGTCGCGCCGACGAGCGCCGTGGACATCTGGCTGGTCGGGTCGTCCATGATCGCGCGGACGCGCAAGGCGTAGAGCCCGGCGATCACGCCGCCGGTGACGACGCACGCGATCGCCGCGGGCAGGAGCGCCCGCCAGCGTCGCCAGGGTGCGAACGGCGCGGCGGGGACGAGCGCCGCGGCGAACACGAGCACGTTGTAGGGGCAGGTCACGAACCCGAGCCCGGCGAACAGCCCGGCGAGCGCACCGTCCTTCGGCGAGCCTTGGCGCGCCGCGCGCAGCAGGTGGCGCGCGCACAGCGGGTACGGCCAGAGGTTCAGCATGTCCGTGACCGCGCCGGCGACGCAGTAGACGAGCACCACCGGCGCGAGCGCGAAGGCGACGGCGGCGACGGCGGCGGCGAAGGCGTCCTCCACGAGGTCGCGGGCGAGCGCCCACGCGGCGAGCGCGCTCGCGACGAGCTGGGCGAGCACCAGCACGTCGTACGCCCACACGCGCCCGAGCAGCGGGCGGAGCGCGCCGGTGACGAGCGTGCCGACGATGTCCGGGTTGTTGAGCGGCCCCGTGTTCGGGAAGCCGATGGCCTCGACGCGGCCGCCGAAGAGCCCGATCTCCGGGAAACGCTCGAAGCACCAGAGCTTCACCGGCAGCTCGGAGAGCGGGTCGGCGAGGAACGCGTCGGGCGCGGCGACGAGCGAGAGGCCGGGGAGGAGCGCGAGCGCGACGACGAGGAGGGCCGCGCGGCTCACCGGGCGACCTCGCGCCAGACCTTCGCCTCGCCGTACCGCGCGGAGAGGTCCTCGCGCGCAGCCAGCATGGCGGCGACGCGGTCGGGCCCCAGCACGGCGATCCCCTCGACGACCCCTTCCTGGATCGCGAGGCGCAGGGCGTGGGCGCGCTCCACGCGGGCACGCACGTCGGGCGGGGCGAGGCGCTGGACGGCGGCCTTCTGCTCGGGCGTCCCGACGGCGAGCACGGCGCGGCGCACGCCCTGGTACAACGCGTCGCGCGGCGCGGGGACGTCGGGCCCGAGGGTTCTTTCGCCCGCGCCGGGGACGTGCGTGAGCGGCGCCGCGACCGGATGCAGCCACGTGAGCTCGGGCGAGGGCCGCGCGAGCAGCAGGATCGCGTTGAGCGCGAGGGCGGCGAGGAGCGGGAGGTGGCGCAGCTACTCCTCCAGCGCGGCGAGGAGCGCGTCCCAGTACGCGCGCTCGACCTGCCCCACGCTGACCCGGTCGCGCTGGGCGACCACCCAGGCGCGCTGCTCGGGCGTGAGCGTCGCGGCGATCGCGCGCGCGTCGTCGCCGAGGCGGGCCTCGGCGGCGGCGATCTCGCCCTCGATCCGCAAGAGCTCGTCGCGCTGCGCGGCGGCCCGCGCGAACAGGGCCCGCGCGCGGTCGCGCTCGCCGGCGAACAGCGGCGCGGCGCCGGGGAGGTGGCCCTCCTCCAGCGCGAGGGTGCCGCGGGCGAGGTCCTCGACGGTGATCGTCTCGCCGAGGGCGGCGACGCTCCCGAGCGGGACGCCCGCCCGCGCCGCCGGGCCCGGGCGCAGCGCGAGCGCCACGGCCTGCGCGAGGGCGAGGGCGAGGAGGAGGGCGAGGGCGCCGTCCGCGGCGCGGCTCATCGCAGGGCCTCCGCGGCGGCGGCCAGCATGGCGGCCTCGGCCTCTCCGCGACGGGCGCGCAGCGTGCCCAGCGCCGCGCGGGTCTCGGCGCCACGCGCGAGGAGCGGCGCGAGCGCGGCGCGCTGGTCCGCCGTCAGCGCGAGCTCGCCTCGCTCGCCGGCGAGGCCCCACACGCCGCGCGCCACGTCGTCGGGCGTCATGCGCGCGAGGAACGCGGGCTCGAGCGCGGACGGGCCCTCGGTGTACGGGGCGTGCGCGGGCGCCTCGCGCGTGACGACCACGGGCGCGGCGCGGCCCCCGGCCAACACGAGCCCTTCGGCGACACAGACGGCCGCGGCGATCGCGGCGGCGAGCCAGCGCATCGGGCCGATCCTGCGGGTCCGCCGCGCGCCCGTCAACCGCGGTAGGCTCTGCCGATGGAGCCGGCCGCCGCGCCCCCGACGCTCGTGCGCAGGCCCGGCCTCGGCGCCTGCTTCGCGGCGATCACGGCGCCCGCGCTGTACCGGAACTTCCTCATCCACGCGTTCGTGATGTTCCCGGCGGCGCTGGTGATGTGCTGGATCGGCGCGCGCATCGACGGCGCGATCGGCTGGCCGCTCCACCCGCTCCCGGCGCTGGGCGTGCCGCTCATCGCGATCGGCGGGCTGTGGGTCTGGTACGTCTACGGCTACCTGTACCTGTCCGGCGGCGGCTCGCCCGGCACCCACGTGGACGGCGGCCCCACGACGATGGTGGACACGGGGCCCTACACGATGGTGCGGCACCCCAGCGTGCTCGGGAAGCTCCTCGGCGTGATCGGGCTCGGCGCCGTGTTCGGCTCGGGCGTGTTCCTCGTGGGGTTCGTCCCCGTGCTGGTCGTGTACTCGCTCGTCACGAACCGGTGGCTGCAGGAGCGCTTCTGCGACGCGCGGTTCGGCGCGCGCTACGCGGTCTACCGGACGCGCGTGCCGATGCTCGTCCCTCGCCCGGACGGCGTTCGGCGCTGGCTGCGCGACGAGGCGGCCGTGCCCGAGGACGTGCCCGTCACCGCGACGGCGCAGCCGACGGGCATCTGGATGGAGTTCCGCGGCTACCTCGTCGGGCTCCTGCTGCTCATCGGCGCGTTCGCGGGGGTGTGGTGGGCGGTCTCGCTCTAAGTCCAAGGGGTCAGGATCTAGCTTTTGACCTTTCACGATCCGTAAAGGTCAAAAGTAGAGTCCTGACCCCTACTTTGAGGTCAAAATGTCGGCGACGAAGGGCGCCGTCGCCTCCGCCGCGAGCCGGTGGCCCGCGATCGTCCAGTGGCCGTCGGCCTCGAAGTAGAGGCCGGGACCTCCCGCGCGGAAGGCGGGCAATAGATCGAGCACGGGGCCGTGCGCGCCGGCGAGCGCGCCGGCGCGGGCTTGGGCGGCGGTCAGGTCCCACGTCGCCATCTCCGGGTACCTCGCGCCGTAGACCTGCGTGGCGTCGGGGAAGAGCACCGTGGCGAAGCGAACCCCGGCCGCCTCGCAACGCGCGGCCAGCGCGGCGACGAGCGCGTCGGTGACCGCCCAGGCCTCCTCCCAGGTGGGGTCCGGCGAGGGGTCGTGGACCCGGTGCTCGACGGGGAGGCCCCCGCCCAGCGCGAGCTTCCGCCGGGTCGCCTCGCGGGTCGCCAGCGTCCGGCTCACCCAGCGGAACAGGTGGCTCGCCTCCCACAGGAGCCCGCGCGGCGCGAGCGACGCCGCGGCGTCGGTGAGGACGAGCTCGCCGTCGCGCAGCGCGTAGAACGGCTTGTCGTCCTTGCCCTCGAGCAGCGGGTGGTTGTTCATCACGTCGTTCGCGACGAGGAAGCCGAGCACGACGACGTCGGGCCGCTCGGGGAGCGCGTACGCCTCGAGCACGCCGAGCGCCGTGGCCGTGCCCGCGCCGGGGACCCCCATCGACAGGACCTCCGCGTCGGGCAGGAGCCCGTCGAGCACGCGCCCGTACCCCGCGTCGAGCGGCACCTGCGCGGCCTGGACGAACGAGTCGCCGATCACGACGACGCGCCTCCCCTCCCGCGCCCCCCACTCGCGGTCCACGAAGCCACGCGCGTTCACGTGGACGACGACGTCGTACTCGGCGGTGCGGACGGGGTGGTCGCCCGGGACGTCGAGGGGTCCCCGCAAGAGCGGATGCGACGCGGCCGCGCCGACCGGCTGCGGGGCGAGCACGCGCACGCCGAGCTCGACGGCGAGGAGCGCGACGGCGAGTCCGGCGACGGCGAGCGCGAGGCGACGCACGAGGCGGACTAGCCCGTTTCGAGGCGTTAGGCGGGCCCATGCGCCTGTTCCTGTGCCTGCTGATCGTCGCCTGCGGGGCGAAGCGCCACGAGGCCGGCTACGCGCCCGCCGCCGACTACGAGGAGTCCTACGGCGACTACGGCGGCGGCGCGCCGCCCGCCGCGAAGGCGCCCTCGATGGCCGCGCCCGCCGCGCCCCCGCCGCCTCCGAGCGAGAGCGCGCCGGCGAAGGAAGAGGCCACGCCCGAGCCCGCCGAGGCGCGGATGGTCCACTACGAGGGCTGGGCCACGCTGCGCGTCGCCCACCGCGAGGAGACGTCCGACGCCGTGCAGAAGGTGGCGACCGACGCGGGCGGCTACCTCGAGCGGATGGGCGACGGCTACGTGATCGTGCGCGTGCCCGTCGCGAAGTTCGACGCCGCCTTCGCCGCGGTGCTCGCGCTGGGCGAGGTCGTGCAGAAGCGGATCGCCGCCGAGGACGTGACCGAGGCCTTCACCGACAGCAAGCTGCGGCTCGACTCGGCGAAGGCGACGCGCGACCGGCTCGTCGCGCTGCTCGCGAAGGCGAAGACCGACGAGGAGAAGCTCCGCCTCATCCGCGAGATCAAGGAGGTCACCGAGCAGATCGACCAGCTCGAGGCGGCCGTGCGGCTCTTGCGCGAGCTCGCCGACTTCTCGCGCATCAGTGTGCAGCTCGAGGAGCGGCCCGCGTTGTCCTGGCAGGGCGACGACACCGACCCCGCCGCGCTCGCGTGGATCCGCGCGCTCTCGCCGTTCAACCGCACCGTGTACGACCGGCCGCTGAAGCTCGACGTGCCGGCGGGGCTGGTGAAGCTCGACGAGAAGAAGAGCTTCGTGACCGAGAGCCCGGACGGCACGCGCTTCTGGGCGACGCGCACCGACAACGAGCCCGTCGGCACCGCGGCGTTCTGGATGGACGCCATCGCCGCGCGGCTCTCGCCCGAGTTCGCCTCGGCCGAGCGCGGCGAGCACGGCGGCTGGACGACGCTGCGCCTCGTCGACCGTGGCGACCCCGCCTACGCCTGGTGGATCGCCGTGCGGGTCGACGGCGAGCACCTCGACCTCGCGCAAGCCTACTTCCCCACGCTGGAGCAGGAGACGCGGTACCGCGACGCCGTGCGGGCCGCCCTCGCCGGGGGTGGCGCGTGATCGGCCTCGTGGCGCTGGCGTGGGCGGAGGCGGTCGCCGTGCAGGGCGCGCTCACCGTGCAGGTGTACGACCGCGAGGCCGCGACGAAGCAGGTGATCGCCGACGCGAAGGCGGCGAAGGGCTGGTTCAGCGCGCTCGACGACGACGGCGTGACCGTGCAGGTCCCGCGCGAGGCGGCGAAGGACCTGATGGAGAAGGAGCGCGCGCTCGGGCGCGTGGTGGCGCGCTCGTGGGAGAGCGACTCGCTGGAAGCCCAGCGCACCGCGCTCCTCGCGCGCATCGCCACGCGCGAGCAGGTGCTCGCCCAGCTGATGAAGGTCCTCGAGACCGCGGAGAGCGACTCCGTCACCTCCGTGCGCCACGAGATCAGCCGCGCGATCACCGAGCTCGAGCGCTACAAGGGCCAGCTCCGCCAGATCGAGCACCGCGGCACCTACGCGACCCTTCGGTTTTCGTGGCAGTTCCGCGATCGCTCGGCGCCGAAGCGCGACGGCAGCTCTTCGTTCGCGTGGCTGAACACGATGAACGTGGGGGATTTGCAGGAGGCCTTCCGCTCGGGCGACCTGACCCACGACTCGCGCGGCGTCGAGGCGACGGCGCCGGACGGCTTCGCGCCGTACCCGAAGGCGCGGCGCTTCGCGGCGACGAGCCCCGACGGGGTGGTGTACCGCGTGCGCACCGCGAAGAACGAGCCGGAGGCCGACCTCGCGTTCTGGCGCGAGGCGCTGACGACGCGCATGAAGGAGGCCGGCTACACCGTCGTGAGCGAGGGCGAGCTCGACGGGGGCGCGTACCTCGAGCTCTCAGCCGCGAACGGCCCGCGCGACGACGCCTACCTGATCGGGATCTTCGTGGCGGGCCGGAAGATCGTGATCGCGGAAGCGGCCGGCGAGGTCACGCGCTTCGCCGCGCGGCGGGACGCGGTGCTCGCGGCGATGAAGGGGATCGAACGTCAGTGAGGCCGCGGTGCCGACGGGCGCCGGGGGGGCGCGCGGCCCGACCCTCGGATACAACCTGCGCGTGGCGGAAAACCTCCTGCGCAAGACGATCGTGGCGCTGGCGGAAGCGCCCTTGACCCGCGCTGATCGGATGCCCAAGCGCGGGGCCGTCGATCCGCTGTTCGACGGACATTTGGAGCGACCGCTGCTCGCGCTGTCTCCGGAGGAGCGTCTGGATTGGATCTGGGAGACGATGGAGCTCGCGGCATCGCGCGACGCGAGCCCCAGGAAACTCGTCCGCTGCGACGCGGTGAGGGTGTGTAGACGTCGAGTGGGCGTGTGGAACTCTTGGATGAGCCCGCCCCCGATCAGACGGGCGCCTCCGGACTCGACGCCTTCGTGCGCTCCAGCCGCACGAGCGACATCGCGCCGTCCACGAGCCGCTTGAGCTCCTGGGGGCTCTGGAGCGCCTTGAGCTGGCGCATCACGAACTTGGGCCGGAAGTAGAACTTTCGGTGGCAGAGCTTCAGGAGCTCGAGCAACTCGGCCGCGGAGAGGTGCTCCTCCCAGCAGACGGGCACCTTCTCGCCGCAGAGCGGGTCGCGCATGAGCTTGTCCCAGCAATCCGCGGGGTAGAGCCCCAGCTGCGCGCCGCGCTCGAACGACTCGGTGCCCGGGTAGGGC
Source organism: Myxococcota bacterium (assembly GCA_049322475.1). Classification (GTDB taxonomy): domain Bacteria; phylum Myxococcota_A; class UBA796; order UBA796; family SXON01; genus JBMOQZ01. Next base: position 23,614 of record JBMOQZ010000105.1, read on the forward strand.
GTGTAGATGGCGAACGCGGCGTAGTCGGCGTCGAGCTTGATCATCTCCTCGAGGTTGGCCTCGACGTCGCGCCGGCTTTTTTCGTGGGGCCCGCCGATCATGATGTACGCGACGCTGCGGACACCCTCCTCCCGGCACCAGCGGAACACGCGGTGACAGTCGTCCGTGTCGCAGTGCTTGTCGTGCTCCTGCAGGCCCTCGTTGTGCATCGACTCGACGCCGAAGTGCATCTTCGTGCACCCGGCCTCCCGGCAGCGGCGGATCTGCTCGCGCGTGGTGCCGGCGACGGTGGTCTTGTAGCCCCAGTTGAACTTCAGCCCGCGGCGCTCGATCCCGTCGCAGAACTTCATCGCCCACTGGGAGTTGGGCGTGAACAGGTCGTCGACGAAGAACACCTCGGTGATGCCGAGCGAGACGCAGTGCTCCATCTCGTCGAGGATGTCGTCGATGTCACGGATGCGGTACTGCTTCTTGTAGGTGAAGCAGAACGGGCAGGAGTGGGGACAGCCCTTCGAGGTGATCGCCGTCGTCACCATCGGCTGCTTCGCGCCCGGCACCCAGTAGTCGCGGTAGCGCGTGCGGCTCCGGTCGGGCCAGATCTGGCCCGTCATGTCGCGCGCCTCCTTGCGCGGCGGGTTCTTCACCCACTGGCCGTCGTGGGTCTTCCACCAGAGGTTGCCGATGCCGGACAGGTCCTTGCCGGCGTCCAAACGGCGGACCATCTCCACGATGGCGTCGTCGCCGTCGCCCACACACACGGAGTCGACGCCGCGCAGGGCGGACGCGTACTCCGGGAACATGATGGGGTGCGGGCCGCCGAGCGACACGTGCGCGCGCGGGTTGAGCTTCCGAACGGCGTCGATCGTCGCCTGCACGTCCGGGAGCGAGTGCGTGTAGCAAGAGATGCCCACGAAATCGAGGTCGTAGCGGGCGAGCCCCGCGGCGAACTCGGGGTGGTCGAGGTCGTCCACGATGGCGTCGTACACCTCGGCGCGGTGCGACGTGCGCTTCTCCACCGCCGCCTGCAGGTACATGAGCGCGAGCGGCGGGAAGCAGTACACGCCGTAGCTCATGCTCTCGGCGATGCCCGCCCAGACCCGCTTCTTCTCCGGGGGATTGATGAGCGTGATGCTGCCCATGCGGCTACCTCGCCTCGCCCGAGGATAGCAGCTTCCACGCCGCGGCGGGGTCGGCGCCGGCGAGCGGCGGCACCACGTACAGGAGCACGTGCTCGCCGCCGTCCCGCGACTCGGCCGCGGGCTCGCCCAGCGTGCGCCGCATCGCGGCGAGGTCGCCCGGACCGAACAGGTCGGCGTGCAGCGCGACGGCGCCGATCCCCAGCGACGCGAGCCGGTCCGCCACGGGCTCGCCGGCGAGGAGCGCGGCCCCGGTGAAGGCGGCGACGCGCTCGCGCGGGCTGTCGACATCGGTGCCGATGCAGACCTCGAGGATCGGGCGCCGGTGGTGGGCCTGGTAGTAGCAGCCGAGCGCGCGCGCCCACATCTCCATCTCGCCGGAGGAGCGGTCGACCGTGGGCGGGTAGAGGTCGAGCACCGCGCGGCCCTCGGGCGCGGCGGCGTACGCGCTCGGCACGCCCGCGACCTGCCGGCCGAGGCGCCAGGGCAGGCCGGTGCCGACGATCGCGTCGCCGACGAGCATGACGAGCACCCCCCACCCCCACGCGCCCGGCGCCCACGCCGCGGCGACCCG
>JBMOQZ010000106.1:0-2758 GCA_049322475.1 Myxococcota bacterium
CGGACGACGGCGACGTCGTGCTCGCCGTGGAGCCGGGAGGCGTCGCCGAGAGCTACGTGCTCGACGTCACCGCGGACGGGGTCACGATCGTGGGCGCCGACGCCGCGGGCGTCTTCTGGGGCACGCAGACGTTGCGCCAGCTGGTCACCGCCGAGGGGGTCCCCGCGGTCCACGTCGAGGACGCGCCGCGGTTCGCGTGGCGGGGCCTCATGATCGACGTCGCCCGGCATTTCTTCACGGTGGAGGACCTCGAGCGCCAGATCGATCTCATGGCGCTCCACAAGCTCAACCGCCTCCACCTGCACCTCACCGACGACCAGGGCTGGCGCATCGAGATCGAGAGCTGGCCCGACCTCACCGCGATCGGCGGCAGCACCGAGGTCGGCGGGGGTCCGGGCGGCTTCTACACCCAGGGCGAGTACGTCGCGCTCGTGGAGTACGCGGCGGAGCGGCAGATCATCGTGGTCCCGGAGATCGACTTCCCCGGCCACTCGCACGCCGCGCTCGCGTCGTACGCGGAGCTCAACGAGAGCGGCGAGCGCGAGGAGCTCTACACCGGCGCGGGCGTGATCTCGACGCCGCTCTGGCTCGAAGGCGAGGCGACGGCGGGCTTCGTCGAGGACGTGTGGCGCGAGGTCGCCGCCCTCACGCCCGGCGAGTGGGTGCACGTGGGCGGCGACGAGGCGATCGACGCCACGCCCGAGCAGTACGCGGCGTTCGTCACCTGGCTGCAGGGCGTCGTCGCCGCCGAGGGCAAGACGATGATCGGGTGGGACGAGATCGGCGACGTCGCGCTCACCCCGCCGTTCGTCGCGCAGTGGTGGGTCGACCACGACAACGCGCAGGACGCGATCGCGCGGGGCGGCATGATGATCGCGTCGCCGGCGCACCACGCGTACCTCGACATGGTGCACGACGCCGAGGCGACCTTCGGGCAGACCTGGGCGGGGCCCGTCGGCGTGCGCGACGCCTACGACTGGGAGCCGCTCCCGCCGTCGGTCGACGAGGATGACGTGCTCGGCGTCGAGGGCGCGCTCTGGACCGAGTACGTCGACACCGTCGAGCGCATGGACTTCATGGTGTGGCCACGGCTCGCCGCCCACGCCGAGATCGGCTGGACGCCGCAGGCGCTGCGCGACTGGGAGGGCTTCCGCGCGCGCCTCGGCGAGCACGGGGCGAGGCTGGACGCGCTCGGGGTCGGCTACTACCGGAGCCCGGAGGTAGACTGGGCGGAATGATGCTCGCGTGGTTCTTCGCCGCGTCGCCGCCGCCCCCGCGGATCTCGGTGGAGTTCGAGGACACCGACGTCCACGCCGCGCTGCGGCTCATCGCCGAGCACGGCGACGTGAACCTCGTCGTCGGCGACGACGTGACGGGCACCGTCACGATGCGGCTCGTGGACGTGCGGTGGGAGGACGCCTTCGCCGCGGTGCTCGCCGCGGAGGGCCTCGCCGCCGTGCGCGTCGGCGAGGTGTGGCGGGTGTCAGCGCTCCGGTAGGGTCGCCGCGAAGGTGCGCAGCACGCCCTGCACCTCGAGCGTGTCCGGGGACGTCTCCATGATGTGGTCGATCTCCGCGGCCTTCTCGGGCTTGTCGGCGTAGTGCGCCCGATAGTAGTTCCAGCGCTCCATCGTGGTCGCCTTGCGCAGCTCCGGGTGGAACTGCGTGGCCCAGAAGGGCGCGCCGTCGACCTTGAAGGCCTGGTTGCGGATCTTCCCGCCGGTGGCGAGCAACGTGACGCCCGCGGGCAGCCGGTCGACGTGGTCGTGGTGGCCGAGCTGGGCGTAGAACGTGCGCGGCAGCGTGCGGAACAGCGGATCGCCCGCGCCGGCGTCGGTCAGCGCGATCTCGAAGGCGCCGAGCTCCTGGCGGTCGTCGTCGCGGTTGACCTCGCCGCCGAGGGCGAGGGCGAGCCCCTGGAAGCCGAAGCAGCTCGCCCACGCGGGCACCTTGCGGTCCACCGTGGCCACGAGGAAGTCCAGCATGCGCCGCACCCACGCGTGCGTGTCGAGCACGGAGTAGGCGCCGGAGCCCCCGAAGAAGAGGACGCGCGCCTCCTCCAGCAGGCGATCGTCGAGGCCGCCGGCCGAGGCGTGCACGATCTCGAGGTCGAGCCCCGTCGTGTCGCGGAAGCACCGCAGCTCCTGACGCGCCATCGGGTCGTCGGGATCCCTCAGCGAAACGAGGACGTCGCGCTTCATCCGCCGCGGCTTACCGCGAAAGACGGAGGCCGTCACGGAGAGTCCCCGGCGCGATGTAAGGTCGCGGCCTCGCCCCCGTTGTCCCCGCGAACCGACGGAGAACCGCCATGCTCACGTTCCTCGCCCTCGCCTCGTGCCAGCCGCTCCCGCAGGCCTCGACCACCAAGCCCGACACGGTCCCCGAGGTCGGGAAGCGGGCGATCGCCGAGGCGGAGGAGCCCGAGCCCGCCCTCGTGATTCCCGCCGGCCGCGCGATCGTCCGCGAGTGCTACGGGTCGCCCGAGCGCGTGTCCGCGCGGCCGAAGGTCCAGCCCGCGCAGGGGCCGACCGGCGGGTTCGGGTACGGCGCGACCGGCAGCGGGGGCGCCCCGTCCGGCACGAAGGGCAAGGCCGAGGCGAAGCCCTCGAAGTCGGTGGCGGCGCAGACGCAGCCCACCACCACGGCGGCCCCGCCTGCGCCCGCCGCCGCGCCAATGGCCGAGGCCACGCCGAGCGCGCCCGACGCCGTCGCCGGGGTGGACGACCTCGGCGCGGGCGAGGGCGACGCCCTCGCCACCG
>JBMOQZ010000107.1:0-24748 GCA_049322475.1 Myxococcota bacterium
CTCGGCGAGCGCGCGCGCGCGGGCGGCGGGGTCGCGGACGAGGCCGCCCTTGCCGACGTCCGCGCGGCCGACCTCGAACTGCGGCTTCACGAGGAGCACGAGCTCGGGCGAGCCGAGCCGCGCGAGGGCCGGGACCACGAGCCGGAGCGAGATGAAGGAGAGGTCGCCGACCACCAGCCCGAGGGGCTCGGGCGGGCCCTCGAGGTGGCGGACGTTCGTGCGCTCCATCACGACGACGCGCGGGTCCTGCCGGAGCTTCCAGGCGAGCTGGCCGTAGCCGACGTCGATCGCGTACACCCGCGCCGCCCCGCGCTGGAGCAGGCAGTCGGTGAAGCCGCCGGTCGAGGCGCCCAGATCGGCGCAGACGCGCCCCGCGGGGTCGATCCCGAAGGCGTCGAGCGCCGCTTCCAGCTTGAGCCCTCCGCGCGACACGTACTTCAGCGGCGCCTCGCGGAGCCGCACGACCTGCTCCTCGCGCACCTTCGTGCCCGGCTTGTCCACCGGTTTGTCGTCCACCAGCACGTTGCCGCTCACGATCTCGGCGCGCGCCCTCTCCCGCGTGGGGGCGAGGCCTCGGCGGACCAATTCGAGATCGAGGCGTTCAGCCATGAAGGAGAGGCAACCGCCAAGACGCCGAGGTCTCGCCAAGTACGCCAAGCGGAGGAGAGGGGGCGCCTTCGGCGCCGAGGGGCCATCTCCTCTCAAACCACCTTGGCGTCCTTGGCGCCTCCTTGGCGTCTTGGCGGTTCAAAGCGTCCTTCGAACGGTGAACTCGGCGATCAGGCGCAGGGCCGTCGCATCGCCGGGAAGATGCGCGAGGGCCGCGAGGGCTTCGTCGGCGAGCTGGCGCGCGTAGCTGCCGGCGCCGTCGACGCCGAGGAGGCGGACGTAGGAGGGCGGGCCGGTGTCGCCGGCGTCCTGGTCGGCGTCGAGCACGTCGTCCCACACCTGGAAGGCGAGGCCGACCGCGCGGGCGTAGGCGTCGAGCGCCGCGAGGACGGGGTCGCTCGCGCCGGCGGAGCGCGCGCCGATGCGGACGGCGCAGCGGATCAGCGCGCCCGTCTTGGCGGCGTGGAGCTTCTCCAGCGTGGCGCGGTCCGCGACGGGGCCGCCCATCCCGACGTCCATCGCCTGCCCCGCGATCATCCCGCGCGCGCCGGCGGCGCGGGCGAGGTCGCCGGCGAGCGCGGGGGGCACGACCGCGAACGCCTCGGTGAGGAGCGCGTCGCCGACGAGCACCGCCACGCCCTCGCCGTACACCACGTGCACCGTGGGCCGGCCGCGGCGCTCGTCGTCGTCGTCCATACACGGCAGGTCGTCGTGGACGAGCGAGTACGTGTGCACCAGCTCGATCGCGAGCGCGGCCGGCGTCGCCACGCGCCAGTCGCCGGCGACCGCCTCCGCCGCGGCGTACGCGAGGAGCGGGCGGATGCGCTTGCCGCCGGTCGACAGCGGGTAGCGGCACGCCTCGCCCAGCTTCGGCGGCCAGGCGTCGAGGAGCTGCGCGGCGAGGGCCTCCTCGAAGGCCGCGAGGCGAGGCCCCGCCCACGCGTCGAGCGTCACTTCTTCTCCGCCAGGTCCGCCTCGACCCGGGCGACGTTCTCGCGGATCTGCGCGGCGTAGGCGTTGTCGGGGAAGCGCGTGTTGATGGCGGCGAGCGCGTCGCGGGCCTCGCCGAGCGCCTTCGTGCGCGCGTCGCCCGCGGGCAGCTCCTTCGCCTTCAGGTAGAGGTGCCCGGCGCGCTCGCGCTCCGACCGCGCCCACGCGTCGACGGCCTCGCGGCGCAGCGCCTTCGCGTCGGCGCCCTCGGCCTTCTCGGCGGCGGCGACCGCGTCGAGGTAGCGCCCCTCCTTCATGGCGAGGCGCGCGGCCTCGAGGGGGGCGGGCGCGGCGGCGTCGGGGATGGCCTCCTCCTCGACGGGCGGCGCGATCGGCGCGCCGTCGGGGAGCGGCTGCTCCCTCGCGCGCTCCTCCACGGCGATCACCGTGTCGAGGTAGACGTAGACGACCTGTTGCGACGCGGGGTCCTTGTTCCGCATCGCGATCATCAGCTCCTGCAGGGCCTCGAGGCGATCGCGCGCGTCGGCCTCCTGCACCTCCGCGAGCAGCACGGCGACGCGCTGCTCGAGGGGGGCGAAGCTGACCGGCTGGGCGGCGGCGGCCGCGGCGGAGGGCGGGGCGGCGGGGACCGCGGCCGCGGGCGGCTTGCCGAAGGGGAGCACACACGCCAGCAGGAGGAGGGTCGTCATGGGGGCGCCCCCTCTATCCGATCCCACACGCTCGGCTCCGCGGCGACGGGCGCGGGCGCGGGCGGCTCGACCCCCTCTTCGATCGCGGTGGGCCCGAGGTCGGCGCCGACCACCGGATCGGCGGGCGGCGCCGGGAGCGGCGTGCCGGCCTCGGCCGGGAGCGGCGCTTCCGTGAACGGCGCGAAGCGACGCGCCCCGTCCGCGGGCGTGAGCACCGTGGGGCCGTCGCCGCCCGAGCGGGGGAGGCCCGTGCCGGGCGTCGCCGGCGAGGCGACGAGCCCGTCGTGGGGCACCCACCCGCCGGCGGCCCCGAGCTGGCCGGCGTCCGCGAGGGCCTGCACCGCGCCGAGCCACACCGGCAGCGCGCCGTTGGCGCCCTGCACGCGCAGCGCGCCGCGCCGCATCGACTGGTTGTCGTCGTAGCCGACGTACGCGGCGACGGTGAAGGCGTCGCCCCAGCGCGGCGGGCCGGCCGAGGCCCGCGGCGCGAACCCCACGAACGCGGCGTTCCGGTAGTCGTTCGTGGTGCCGGTCTTCCCGGCCAGCGGCACGGGCGAGCCGCCGACCTTCACCGCGCCGGCCGCGCGCCGCCCCGTCCCGGCGTCGACGACGTTGCGGAGGACGTCGCCCACCAGCTCGCCCGCGATCGGGTCGGCGACGGCCCGCGCGACGGGCTCGGCGCGGTAGAGCACGTTGCCGGCGGCGTCGCGGATCTCGGCGATGAGCATCGGGCTGTCGGTGACGCCGAGGTCGAACGCGCTCCGCAGCCCGGGCACGGCGCCCTCGTCGAAGCCCTCGCTCTCGTGCGCCCAGCGCTCGCCGCGGAGGAAACCCTGGTACAACGACGCGGCCTCGAGCAGCGAGATGTCGGCGGCGCCGAGCGGGAGCGACAACACGTCGGGCAGCTCGGCCTCCACGCCGAAGGCGGCGGCGAGCCTCGTGACGTACCGGACGCCGACGAGCGTGCGCCAGTCGGGGTGCAGGGCGACCACCTCGGGGTCCCAGGGGTCGCGGCCGGCGAGCTCGCCGGCGCGGCGGTCGAGGGCCGACCGGAGCTCGCGCAGCGTGGAGGCGTGGGTGCGCCCGTCGACGAGGAAGTCGTCGGTGGCGGGCGCGGGGACGAAGTCGGCGGGGGCGTCGCCGCAGCGGACCTCGCCCTCGGGCGCGAGCCAGAGCGGGGTCGCCCCCGTCGCGCACTCGCCGGCGAGCCGCTCGAGATCGAGGAGGTTGTTGCCGAGCGCGGACAGGCGCGCCGCGCGCTCGGGGGTCGCCGACGTGCGCAGGAGCCTCGCCCGCTCCGCCGCGAAGCCGCGCCCGTGGGCCATCGAGCGCAGGCTCGCGGCGTCCTCGGGGTGCGGGAGGAACGCGACGCCGGAGAGCACGTCCTCGCGCGCGAGCGTGAACGCGTACTCCTCGAAGCGGTCGGGGCTCGATCGCAGCCCCTCCTCGTCGCGCATGCGCACGAGCCAGGCCTCGCCGCCCTCGTCGGGCCGCTTCGCGAGGCCCACGAGCGTCGCGAGCTGGCGGAGCTGCTCGGGGTTGAGGCGGTCGGTGAGGTGCGCGAGGAGCCAGACGCTGGCGAGGTTCTCGGAGCGGGCGCCCGCGAACGACATCGTGATCCACGGGTCGCTCGCGTGGTCCGGGCGCGGGTAGTACCAGACGTCGCGGAACGGGAACACGGCGCGGCGGTTGTCGAGCACGTCGGTCGGCAGCCAGCCGAGGTGGGTCGCGGCGAGGTAGACGAGCGGCTTCCAGGTCGAGCCGAACTGTCGCTTCGCGGTGGTGACGCGGTTGAAGTTGCGGTTGTCGTTGCCGCCGACGAGCGCGCGTACCTGCCCGTCCTCGAGCACCACCACGGCGCCCTGCAGGCGCGGCCGGATCTCGAGCTCGCACTCGCCCGGCGCCTTCACGCTGGCGAGCACGACGGCCCCGACGGGGAGCGCCTTGCGGATGGCCTCGTACGCGGCGGCGTCGGCGGCGTCGTACATGTCGCCGGTGCGGGCGCGCGTGAGCACGGTGGCGATTCGGTCGAGCCCTACGACCGTGCAGGGGCGCCCGCCCACGTCGAGCGTCATGGGCTCGCCCGTGCCCGCGACCTTCGCCGCGTAGAAGGCGTGGGTCTCGAGCGGGTGGCCCGCGTCCATCGGCACCGGCGTCTTGTCGGGGAGGCGCAGGGCCGTCGCCGTGGATCGCTCGAGGAGCGGGCCCAGCTCGGTGAGGTGGTGCCAGAGCGCGTAGGTGGCGCCCGTCTGCGCGCGCGCGTCGACCGTGGTGATGATCTGGATGCCCGCGGTCGACGGGTTGTCGATCTCGAGGCGCTCGAAGAGCTCGATGAAGGCGGGCTCCTCGAGGCGGCGCTGGACCTCGTCGAGCAGGACCGAGCGGTCGTACTGGAAGGCGCCGCGCCGGAACGCGAGCGGCTCGGCGAGGAGCGCGTCGAGCTCGACGTCCTCGAGCGAGCCCTCCTCCACCATCCGGCGCAGCACGTAGGCGGTGCGCTCCTCGGCGGCGGCGCGGGCGGCGGCGCGGCGCGCCTCGGTCTCGCCGATGAACGGGTTGTACCGGGTGGGCGCCTTGACCATGCCCGCGACGAACGCGCACTCCTTGAGCGTGAGCGCGGAGACGTCCTTGTCGAAGAAGTAGCGGGCGGCGATCCCGAGGCCGCGGCCGTTCGCGGAGACGTGGAACTGGTTCGCGTAGAACTCGAGGATGTCCTCCTTCGAGAAGTGGGCCTCGAGCCGGAGCGCGTTGACGAGCTCGGTCGCCTTGCTGCGGAAGGAGCGGTCGGGCCGGTAGAAGAGGTTCTTCGCCGTCTGCTGCGTGAGCGTGGAGCCGCCGGCCACCACGCGCCCGGCCTTCACGTTCTGCCAGGCGGCGCGGACGATGTGCTTGGGCGAGACGCCGGGGTGGTCGAAGAAGGCGCCGTCCTCCGCGGCCACGATCGCGTTCACGAAGTCCTTCGGGATGCGGTCGAACGGCACGTAGGAGCGGTGCTCCACGTCGAAGAACACGCCGATCCGCGTGGCGCCGTCGCGGTAGTAGACGGGCGACTCCTGCGCGATGATCGCGAGGATCGCCTCGCGGGTGAACTGGGGGCCGGGGTCGTCGACGACGTACGACTGGTACGACCAGCCGCAGCCGGCGGCGGAGAGCCCGAGGGCGGCGAGGGTGCCGGCGAGCCACTTCCTCACGCGGCCGCTCCGCGCGCTTCGGGCTTCGGGCTTCGGGCTTCGGGGCGGGCGCGGGCGGCGGCCGGGTCAGGACGCATGCGCGGCCTCCTGGAGGATCTCGAGCGAGCGCGCGTAGGAGCGCGCGGGCGGGAAGCGCTCGGCGGTGGCGCGGCACAGGTCGGCGAGGCCGGGCTCGCCGACGCGATCGAAGGCCGCGCGGAGCTCCTCGACGCCGCGGCAGGTCATCCACGGGAGCGGGAGGACCTCGGCGGCGCCGTTGGCGGGCGTCGTGAGCGCGGGGACGCCGCAGGCGAGCGCCTCGAGGCAGCTGTTGGCGAACGGGTCGTAGCGGGTGGGGAGGATCATCACGTCGGCCGCCTGCAACAACCGTTCCGGGTCGTGGCGCTCGCCGAGGAACTCCACGTGCGGGGGCGCGGCCCAGGGCCGATCGCGGCCGACCACCCGCAGCCGCCAGCCGGCGGGCAGCGCGGCGATCGCGACGTCGAGCCCCTTGCGGGCGAAGCCGGTGCCGAGGAAGAGCGCGACCTTCCCCTCCTTCGCGGCGGGGTCGGGCCGGAAGCGGTCGAGGTCGACGCCGTTGTAGACGACCTCGACGCGGCGGGCGCCGTAGTCGCGGGCGAGCCCTTCGGCGGCGAGGCGGGAGTTGGCGAGCACCACACGCGCCGACCGTACCGCGGCGCGGTCCATCGCGACCTCGGCCCAGTCCTCGGGCGAGACCCACCGGCGCACGGGGTGCGCGCGGCGGAGGTAGTCCAGGTGCGATCCGCCGCCGGCGCGGAAGACGTGATGCCCGGGCGTTCGGCCGAACCCCATGACCGCGTCGAAGCCGCCGCGGGCGAGCGCGCGGCGCGCGGAGGCCCACAGGGTCGCGAGCTTCGCCGGCCGGAGCATCGGGAGGTGCACGAACGTGGCCTCGTCGCGCAGATCGGGGCGCACCTCGTTGCAGAGCACGGCGACGTCGTGCCCCGCGTCCCGGCAGAAGCGCGCGAAGCCGACCAGCCAGCGCTCCGTGCCGCCGGAGGTGGTGAACCGACGGTGAACGAGGGCGATCCTCACAGATCGCCGCGAGCGCGCGCGTGCGCGAGCAGGGTGTGGAGGGCGCCGAGCGCGGCGACACACAGGCCCGGGACCCCGTCGAGGAAGCCGCCCTTGAGCACGTACGCGCTGAAGAAGTGCCACGGGGGTCGCACGAGCACGTCCAGGAGCGTGGAGCCCCGGCGCATCGCCGAGTAGCGGTCGATGGTGGCGAGGTGCTCGGCGAGGTCGCGGTAGGGGACGTGGACGAGCTCGCCGGCGAGCGGCGCGGCGTCGAGGTCGAGCCGATCGTGCGGGTCCTCGCCCGTCCAGCGCGCGGTCTTCGGGGCCAGCCGCACCTTCCACTCGGGGCCCATCCGCCCGTGCCGGAGCGGGCGGCCGAGCCAGACGTTGCGGCGCAGCACGCGGTAGGCGCGCCCGGGTGTCGCGGCGCGGATCGCCGCGGCGAGCTCGGGGCTGACGCGCTCGTCCGCGTCGATCGACAGGACCCAGTCGTGGGTGGCGAGGTCGAAGGCGCGGTTCTTCTGCGCGACGTGCCCCGGCCAGTCCGTCTCGACCACGCGGGCGCCCAGCGCGCGGGCGCGGGCGACCGTGTCGTCCCGGCTCCCCGAGTCGAGCACGAGGACCTCGTCGGCGAACGCCACCGACCGGATCGCGTCCTCGATCCGGTCGGCCTCGTCGCGGGCGATGATCACGGCGGAGAGCATCGCGCGTCTATTAGCCGTAGCTGCGGCGTGACGAAGGGTCGATCGGGCGTCGACGTCGGGCTCGTGCCACGCCGCGTCCTCCTCGCGACGGAGGCCCGGAGGGGAACGTGGCGCGCGGGGAGCGGGGGGGCGGCCGTCGGCCGGGCGACCGGAAAGCCGGGGACCTGACCGGAAGGTGGCGAGTTTCCGGTCGTGGCGACCGGAAAGCCGGGGACCTGACCGGCAGGTGGCGAGATTCCGGTCCCCTCTACGCCGCCTGCTGCTTCCGCCACGTCCGCGGCGACACGCCGACGTGGCGCTTGAACGCGCGGCTGAAGGCCGCCTCGGAGCCGTAGCCCACGCGCGCCGCGATCGCGGCGACGCCGTCGCGCCCGCCGCGGAGGTCTCGCCGCGCGAGCGCCATGCGCCAACGCTCGACCCAGGCGGCGGGGGGCTCGCCGACGACCTCCGTGAACCGCTTGTAGAACCCGGAGCGCGAGAGCCCGGCCTTGCGCGCGAGCGTGTCCGCGGTCCAGTCGGCGGCGGGCTCGGCGTGGACGTGGCCGAGCGCGCGGGCGAGCTGCGGGTCGGCGAGCGCCCGTAGCCAGCCGGCGCGATCGCCCGAGGCGGCCCAGGACCGCAGCGACTGCACGAGCAGCACCTCGGCGAGCCGCGCCACGACGAGCTCGCTGCCGGGGCGCTCGCCCGAGACCTCGTCGGCGAGCACCTTGAGCGTGAGGTCCATCCACTCGACCGCGGGCCCCCCCGCCCGCGCGTGCAGGATGGGCGGGAGCCACGGCAAAAGCAGGGTCTCCGCCTCGGGCCCGAAGCGGAACGTGCCGCAGAGGATCGAGGCGGGCTCGCCCTTCCCGCCGGTCCGCACGCACGGGAGCCCGTGCGACTCGTCGCGCGGGAGATCGCGGATCGCCACCGCGGTCGCCTCGGGGCCGCTGCGCAGGACGTGCGGGCTCCCGTGCGGGATCACCACGAGATCGCCCGCGGCGAATGGGCGGACGTCGTCGCCGCAGACGGCCTCGCCCGCGCCCCGGACGGCGACGTGGAAGATGGCCGACCCCGCGCCCTTCGTGGAGACGGCCCACGGGGCGCGCAGCTCGGCCCTGCAGAACACGCTGCCGCCGACGCGGACGAGGTCGAGCACCTCGGTGAGGAGATCGCTGGACATTCGGTCAAGTAACCTGGACTGTCCATCATTCCACGTCCACGAACCCCACGGTACGGTCGCTTCACCCTCAAGGAGGTTCTCATGGCGAAGGTCTGGATCGCGACCGTCCTCAACTTCTTCTTCCCCGGCGCCGGCTACCTCGTGGCCGGCATCAAGCAGCCGCTCGCGGCCTGCTGGCTCGTGGGGGTGATCGGGCTCACCTACGTGGAGCTCGGCATCCAGACGGCCGCGCCGCAGTACTACCTGCCGATGTTCGCGTCGGTGTTCCTGATGAACATCGCGTTCGCGGTCGACGTGTTCCGCGAGGCCAGGGCGAAGCTCCCGGTGCCGGCCGCGCGTTAGTCCCGCGGCATGTTCTCCACGTCCTACGAAGAGGCGCGCGACCGCTTCCGGGCGGCCACCGCCGGCGTGGAGCACGGCGCGATCGAGGTCGTCGACGGGCTCACGATCGACTGGGCCTTCACCGGCGACCCCGACGCGCGCCGCGTCCTCGTCTTCTCCAGCGGCCTGCACGGCGTGGAGGGCTACGGCGGGAGCGCGATGCAGCTCGAGATGCTCGCCCGCGGCACGGGCGCGGCCACGCTCTGGGTGCACGCGCTCAACCCCTGGGGGATGAAGCACCTGCGGCGGGTGAACGAGAACAACGTCGACCTCAACCGCAACTTCCTCGCCCCGGGCGAGGTCTGGGCCGGGGCCGACCCCGGCTACGTCGCGCTCGAGGGGCTCATCAACCCGCCGTCGCCCCCGGGCTTCGACTTCTTCCTCGTGAAGGCCGCCTGGAACATCGCCCGGGTCGGGTTCGCCGCGTTGAAGAACGCCGTCGCGCAGGGCCAGTACGAGTACCCGAAGGGGCTCTTCTACGGCGGGAAGGAGTTCCAGCCGGGCCCGCGCAAGGCGCTCGAGCTGTTCGACCGCTTCCTCGTCGGCCGCGAGCGCGTCGTCCACGTCGACCTGCACTCGGGACAGGGGAAGTTCGCGGGCCGGATGCTGCTGCTCGAGGGCGACCCCGCGCCGGAGCAGGTCGCGCGCGTCGAGAAGGCGATGGGTCCGGTGAGCCGCTGGGAGCCCGGCAAGGCCTACACCATTCGCGGCGGGATGACGCGCGAGCTCGCGCGCCGGCTCGCCGGGACGCGCTACGACGCGCTGACGCTCGAGCTCGGCACCCTCGGCGACCTCGACGTGATCCAGGCCCTGCGCGAGGAGAACCGCCTGCACCACCACGGCGCGCCCGCGCCGGACCACCCCGCCAAGCGCGCCCTCGTCGACGCCTTCGCGCCCGCGCACCACCCGGCGTGGGCCGGCGCGGTGATCGCGCACGCGCGCGCGTTGGCGGAGCCGTGCAGGCGGCTGCTCGAGTCCGAGTAGGCCGGGGCACGGTGGCGCACCGCCCCACCGCGCGATACCAGCGCGCGGCGCGGCGACGTAGCCAAGTGGTCCAAGGCAGTGGTTTGCAAAACCACCATTCGGCGGTTCAAATCCGCCCGTCGCCTCCAGCTCCTCCTCGGGGTCGTGTTCGGGTGCGGCTCGCCCCCCGACCCCCCGCCCGTCGCCCACGGCGCCGCGTCCACCGCGCCGTACGTCCAGTGGCGCCGCGACCGCGAACCCGTGGCGGCGCCGGTGGTCGTGTTCGTGGATACGCCCGGCGGGCCGATGGACCGCATCGCGGCCGACCCCGACGTCACCACCTTCCTCAACGACCGCTTCCACCCCGTGTTCCGCACGGCGCTCGACGGGCAGGCCGTCGGGACCGTGCGCTTCTTCGACGGGTGCGGGTGCGCGCTGGGCGAATCGCTCGCGCCCGCGACGCCCGCCGCGTTCATCGAGGCCGCCAACGCCGTGATCGTGCTGCCGGAGGCGCGGCGCTGCACGTCCCCGCACCTGCGGTGGGAGTGTCTCAGGTTATGAACGAGGCCCCTGGGGAGTGCCGGGAATGCTCGAACAGAAGATGCTGGAGTTCGCGCTGCTCGGCGCGGAGTGGGTGCTCTGGCTCCTCGTCGGACTGTCCGTGGCCTGCGTCGGGCTCGCGCTGGAGCGGGCCGTCTACCTCCTGTTGAACAGCGCGCCGTCCGCGCCCTTCGAGGAGGCGCTCGCCGCCTACCTCGGCGGCGGATCCAGCGAGGATCTCGAGAAGAAGCTCGCGGGGCTGCGCGGGATGGAGCCCCGCGTGCTGCTCGCGGGGCTCGCGGCCGCGAAGAAGACACCCGACGCCGCCGAGGACGCGATGGTCGGCACGCTCACGTTCGAGCGCCTGCGCATGGAGCGCGGCCTCATCGTCATCGGCACCGTCGCCAGCAACGCGCCCTTCGTCGGCCTGTTCGGCACCGTGCTCGGCATCATCCAGGCCTTCCACGATCTGTCGGAGGCCACGACCGAGAACGCGAACGCGGTCATGGCCGGCATCTCCGAGGCGCTCGTCGCCACGGCCGTGGGCCTGCTCGTCGCCATCCCCGCGGTGGTGCTCTACAACTACTTCACCCGCCGCGTGAAGGAGTCGACCACGCGCGTGGAGAGCCTCGGCGCGCTCGTGCTCTCGCGGCTGCGCTCCGAGAAGGCCGCGTAGATGGCCGGCAAGCTCGGCGGGCACGGGGACGAGCCGGTCACCGACATCAACGTGGTGCCCCTCGTGGACATCATCCTCGTCGTGTTGATCATCTTCATGGTCACCGCCACGCGGCTGGACGACCTCGGCATCAAGGTCCAGCTCCCCGAGGCCTCGACGGGCGAGGCCACGGACAACTCCTCGCTCGGCATCACCGTCACCAACGACGGCCAGCTCCTGCTCGACGGCGAGATCGTCACCGAGACGCAGCTCCGCGCCCGCGTGCGCGAGGAGCGGGCGAAGAACAAGGACGTCGTCTGCCTGATCGCGGGCGACAAGGACGCGAAGCACGGGGACGTCACGCACGTCATCGACCTCGTGAAGCAGGAAGGCGTCCTGAAGTTCGCGATCAACATCGAGCCCGTCGCGGTCGCCGCGGACGTCCAGCCGTGAACCTCTCGCCCTACCGGCCCGTCCCCCGCTGGCAGCGCGTGCTGCGCGGGTCGGCCGTGGGGGTGTCCGTCGCCGTCCACGTCGTCCTCGGCCTGCTCGCCGCGGCGAACCCGGTGGCGGCGAAGAAGGCGTCCGAGTGGGTGGAGATCGCCATCTCCGAGCCCCCCAAGCCAAAACCCGAGCCCGAGGAGCCGAAGCCCGAGCCCGAGAAGCCGAAGCCGAAACCGAAGGCGGTGAAGTTCGAGGAGATCCCACCTCCCGAGGTCACGCCTCCGCCCGAGACCCAGCCGCAGCCGTCGCCCGAGCGCGTCGTGCGCAGGGTGCAGGGGCTCTCGGCGAGCTCGTTCGCGAACTCCGGCGCCGGCGGCTTCCAGGTGAAGGCCGGGAACACCGTCGCCACGAAACAGTCGAGCGACACGCTCGACCCCGCCGACGCCGGGTGGCAGGCGAGGCCCTACACCGCCGTGTCCGTCGCGCCCAAGCCGAAGTGGAGCCCGTCGGCGCTCGAGGTCCCCGAGGAGGCGAAGCAGGCGAAGGTCGAGGGCACGGTGCACGTGAAGCTCGACATCGACCCCACCGGCAAGGTGATGCGCGTCGCCGTCGTGAGCGACCTCGGTCACGGCACCGGGAAGGCGTGCGCCGACGCCTGGAAGAAGTCCTCGTGGAAGCCGGCGGAGCAGGACGGCGAGCCCGTCGCGGTGCTCGGCGTCCCGCAGAAGTGCACGATCCAGATCGAAGAATGATCCTCTTCGGAATCGCCCTCGCAGGGGCCCAGGAAGGGGCCGCGACCGCCCCGGAGCAGCCGGCCGAGGGCGAGCTGCCCCCGCTCGTCGCGGAGCCCCAGCTCCTGAAGTTCGTGGAGGCGCCCTACCCGGAGGCGGCGAAGGCGGCGCGGGTCGAGGGCAAGGTGCTGCTCGCCATCGAGATCGACGAGGCGGGCAAGGTGCGGGACGTGCAGGTGGTCCGCGGCGTGGGCCACGGGCTCGACGAGGCCGCCGTCGCCGCGGCGCAGGGGTTCGAGTTCTCGCCCGCGATGGACGCGGCCGGCCCGGTCCCCGTCATCATCGAGTTCGAGTACGGGTTCGTCCTCGAGGCCGAGCCCGTCCCCGTCGCCGAGGAGGAGAAGCCCGTCACGCTCGAGGGACAGCTCCTCGAGATGGGCACGCGCCGCCCCCTCGCCGGCTTCGTCGTGCGCATCGAGCCGGAGGGCGTGGAGGTCACGACGGGCGAGGACGGGCGCTGGTCCGCGCGGGGGATCGGCCCGGGCGAGCACACCTTGCGCGTGGTCCGGCCCGGGTACGACGCGCTCGCCAGGACGGTCGCGGTCGCGGAGGGCGAGGTCACGAGCGCGCGGCTCTGGCTCCGCAGCCAGGACTACGAGGACGTCGGCATCGTCGGCACCTACCGCGAGGAGACGCCGGACGTGTCGCGACGCACGATCTCCATCGAGGAGATCAAGCGCGTCCCGGGCACCTTCGGCGACCCCGTCCGCGTCGTGCAGAGCCTCCCGGGCGCGGCGCGCTCGCCGCTGGGCACGGGCCTGCTCATCATCCGCGGCTCCAACCCCCAGGACTCGGGCGTCTACGTCGACGGGATCCGCATCCCGTACATCTACCACCTCGGCGGCATCGAGTCGGTCATCAACCCCGACCTCGTGGGCGCCGTGGACTACCTGCCCGGCGGTTTCGGCGCCCGCTACGGCCGCAGCCTCGGCGGCGTGGTCGACGTGCGCACGCGCGACGAGTTCCCCGAGCGCACGAAGGTGGTGTGGTCCACCGACGCCCTCGACTCCGGCTTCGTCGTGATGGGGTCGGCGGGCAAGGAGAAGCAGCACGGCTTCGGCGTCGCCGCGCGGCGCTCGTACGTCGACGTGCTGCTCCCGCTCTTCGTCGAGGACACGGGCTTCGTCGTGAAGCCGCGCTGGTTCGACTACCAGGCGAAGTACCGGTGGCAGGGCAAGGGCGACGGCGAGCTGTCCGTGCTGGTCTTCGGCTTCCAGGACACGCTCACGGCGTCCACCCCGCCCGGCTACGCCCAGGGCACCGACGCCGACGCCCAGGGCGACCTCGGCACGGCCTACAGCACCCACCGCGTGCTGGTGACGTGGGAGCACCCCCTCGCCGCGGACTGGGCCGTGCGCGTGGTGCCTTCCTTCGGCAACGACGCCGCCAGCTTCACGCTCGGCAACGCGTGGCGCATGGAGCAGTCGCAGTGGATCGCCGAGCTGCGGGCGGAGGCGCCCTGGAAGCCCACCGACCGGCTCACGGTGACGCCTGGCGTCGACTTCATCGGCGGTATCGCCGACTTCGCCTTCGAGCTGCCGTTCGACCCGAGCGCGTTCGCCGAGACCGACCCACTCGCCGAGCGCGAGCCCTACCGGGTCGAGGACACCGCGTCCGGTTGGGGTCCCGACCTCTACTTGTTCGCGGAGTGGCGCCCGCTGGAGGACCCGGACGCGCTGCTGATCGCGCCGGGGCTGCGCTTCGACGTCGTGGTCATCCCGGAGGAGTACACGATCACCACGCTCGACCCGCGCCTGTCCGCGCGCGGCCGGCTCCTCCCCCACACCTGGCTGAAGGGTTCGCTCGGCCTCTACAACCAGCCGCCCCAGCAGTACCAGAGCTACCGCTCCGACGACCAGCCGATCGAGCTGGGACCCGAGCGCGCGTTGTCCGCCACCGTCGGCGCCGAGCAGGAGCTCGGGCCCGCGATCCGCGTGGAGGCCGAGGTCTTCTACAAGGCGATGGACGAGCTGATCATCGGCAACCCCGAGTTCGACTCGATGGACGACCAGTTCTTCGTCAACTCGGGCGTCGGGCGAGCCTACGGGCTCGAGGTCATCGCGCGGCACGAGCCCGTCGGGAATTTCTTCGGGTGGATCAGCTACACGCTCTCCAGGTCGGAGCGCCGGGACCTCCCGGAGGACGACTGGTACCCCTTCGACTACGACCAGACGCACATCCTCGTGGCCGTCGCCGGCTACAAGCTCCCCTACGACTTCGAGGTGTCCGCGAAGGGCGAGTACGTGACCGGCAACCCGACGACGCCCTACGCGTTCGGGGTCTACGACGTCGACCAGGACTACTACCAGGCGTTCGCGACGGGCGCGTACAACAGCGAGCGACTGCCCGCATACTGGGCGATGTCGGCCAGAGTTGACAAACTCTTCACGTTCCGCGCGTGGCAGCTCGATCTCTACGTCGACCTGCTGAACTTCGTGCACGGCACGAACCCGGAGTTCGAGGTCTACAACTACGACTACACCGAGAAGGCCTACATCTCGGGGCTGCCGTTCATCCCCAGCCCGGGGTTCGAGGCGAAGTTCGAGTTCTGATGCCGCTCCTCCTCCTCCTCGCCTGCGAGACCGAGCAGCTCTCCCAGAGCTGGCAGATCGACCGCCTGCGCGTGCTCGCCGTCGCAGCCGAGCCGGCCGAGCCCCTCCCGGGCGACGTCGTGACCTTCTCGGCGCTCGTGGTGTCGCCCGTGGACCCGTGGGCCGGCACCGCGTGGATGGTCTGCCTCGACCCGACCGACACCTCGTACGGCTGCCAGATCGACGCGTCCGCCCTCGACGAGGACGCCGACCTCGAGGACCTGATCGCGGCCGGGTTCGTCGGCTTCGATCCGTATTGGCCTCCGGTCTGGGAGGTCCCGTCCGACGCGCTCGACGACCTCGCCGAGGAGGACCAGCGGGAGGGGAAGAGCGCCTTCGTGAACCTCGCCGCGTTCCACGAGGACCCGGACGGCGAGCCCGACCCCGAGACGGGGTTCCCCGCGATCGACGCCGAGGACGTGGAGGCCGCCTTCAAGCGCGTCCCCGTCTCGCGGGCGCCCACGCCCAACCACAACCCGGCCATCGCCACGCTGCGCGTCGACGGCGTGGACGTCGCGCCGGGCACCCTGCTCGTCGTCGACGCCGGCCAGCCCTACACGATCGAGGTCGTGCTCGCCGACGACGCCGTGGAGACCTACTCGTTCGTCAACCGGGACGGCGCGGAGGAGGAGCGGACCGAGGAGCCGTACTTCACGTTCTACGCCCAGGAGGGCTCCTTCGACTTCGGCCAGACCTACGCGGTGTGGCCCGACACCGAGGTCGACTGGGTCGCCCCGTCCTCGCCGGAGATCGAGGAGCAGTCGCTCTGGGCCGTGGTCCGCGACCGCCGCGGAGGCATGGGCTGGACCGAGCTACGGCTTCGCGTCCGCTGACCGGACCGTGAAGGGCGCGGACCGCACGAAGCCCGTCTGGGCGCAGGCCGCGACGGCGAACGGGAGGTTCGGCGTGCAGCCCGTGCCCCACGAGAGCACGGCCCGGTACTCGCCCGGCTCCGGCGCCGGCACCGACACCGTGAGCTCCTTCTCGACCGCGGTGGCGACGATCGCCTTGTCGCAGCCGACGGTGGGCAGGGCCTTCCAGGCGTCGCCCTCGCGTCGCTCGAGCTCCACCGGGGCGCACCCGTCGATGCGGACGCCGCCGGGCTGTACCGCCACGATCCGCAGGGGGACGACCTCTCCGACGGTGACGGGGGCGTCCGGCGCGACGAGGCGCGGCTCCGCGGGACGGGGGGCCGCGAGCGCGGCCAGCGCGACGATCAGGTGCATGGCGGGCGCACCCTAACCTCGGGAACCGTGCTATGGTCCCCGGCCGCGGGGTCCCTCGAGGGGCCCCATGCCGACGACCCAGCGCTGGAGCCCCCTGGAGTAGCCCGAATGAACGTGTTGCCGGACTTCACCCCCTCAGGGCGCGGCCGCCCGAACGTGATCCAGAAGGGCGCACAGCTCCTCTGCGCGACGCTCGGCCTCCTCGCGGCGCTCGCCACCCCGGCCCCCGCCGAAGCCGCGACGAGCCCGGCCAAGCAGGCGCTCGCCGAGTTCTACGGCAGCAAGTCCGAGAAGAACGTCATCCAGAACAAGTTCTTCCTCAAGGCCAACCGCTTCGAGATCGCGCCCTCGTTCGGCTACATCCCGAACAACGCGTTCGTCTCGAACTACTACGGCGGCGCGCTGCTCGCGTACCACTTCAGCGAGACGTTCGCGGCCGAGGGCGCGTTCCTCTACGCCCCCAACAGCGGCGAGTCCGGGGTCAAGAACCTCACGAAGACGCTGGTGGCGATCGCGTACGAGTCCAACAACCAGACCACCTTCCGCCAGCCGCTCGACCGGCTCCAGCTCGGCGCCATCTTCAGCGCCCGCTTCGCCCCGGTGTACGGCAAGATCAACCTCATCGGCGAGGGCGTGCTGAACTTCGACGTGTACGGCACGGCCGGCATCGGGCTGCTGCTCGTCACGAAGGACTACGCCTCGGTCAACGAGGAGTGGAAGACCCAGCAGGACAACCCGGAGATCAGCCCGGTCAGCGTCGACCCGAGCGCCGCGACGGTGGCCAACCCCGCGCTGAACCTCGGCATCGGCATGGACTTCTTCCTCACCCAGTCCATCGCGCTCAAGATCGACGCGCGCTCGGCCCTCTACATCGCCGAGGAGCCCAACTACGGCAACAAGCTCCCCAACGGCGACCCCGCCCCGCTCGAGAGTCAGGTCTACAACACCTTCATGACGACGGCTGGCGTGTCCATCTACGTTCCGCGGATGAAGCCGCGCATGTTCAACTTCTAGGCCCGGCGAAAACCATGCTGACCTACGTTGCCCTGCTGGCGGGTCCTGCCCTCGCGGACGAGCTCGCCCCCGCCCAATCCCACGTCTTCGTCGCGCAGGACGAGGAGGAAGAGGAGGAGGACCCCGCCGACGGCCGGGACTCCGTGCGGGCCGAGAAGGAGGCGATGAAGAAGGAGTCCTCGAGCTCGGTCACGCTGCCCGAGGACGAGGACAAGCGCCGCCGGATCATCAAGACGATCCAGAAGAAGAACTTCATGAAGATCGGGCGTTACGAGCTCGGGCCCTCGCTCGGCTTCGTCGCGAACGACCCCTTCCTCAACCGCCTCATCGTCGGGCTCGTGGCGGACTACCACATCACCGAGATCTTCGCGGCCGAGCTCCAGTTCGGCTACGCCCCCATCCTCGGGAAGGGCGGCTGCGAGGACCCCGACTGGAAGCAGCTCTCCTGCCAGCTCCTCGAGGAGAACAGCGTCTCGCCCGACATCTCGAAGCTGACCGCCAACGGCAGCCTCGGCCTGTCCTTCTCGCCCATCTACGGCAAGGCCGCCGTGGGCCGGCGGATCATCGCGTTCGACATCTACGGGCACTTCGGCCTCGGCGCGACCGCGACGCAGGACGACCTCGTCGCGCTGCAGGCCGAAAACGACCCCGACGCCATCGCCACGCAGAACCAGGTCCACCCCGTCACGGTCATCTCGAGCGGCGCCCGCGTGGCCTTCTCCGAGGGCCTCGCCGTGCGGCTCGAAGGCAAGTCGATGTCCTACATCGAGACCGTCAACTCCACGACCCTCGAGATGAAGAACAACTTCATCGTGCAGGGCAACGTCTCCTTCTTCTTCCCGGGGATGGACTAGTGCTCACCGCCCTCGCGCTCCTGTGGACGCCCTCCGCGCACGCCCTCACGTGCGAGGAGATCATGAACATGGTGAACGTGAACGTCCCGACCGCGATCGTCGTGCAGACGATCGAGGACAGCGGCGATCGCTACTCCTCCGACGACGTGCGCTGCCTCACCAACGAGGGCGCCCCGCCCGAGGTCGTGGCGGCGGCGAAGGGGATGATGAAGTCCTCGGCCGCGCCCGTCGAGGAGGCGCCCCCCGCCGAGGAGGAAGAGGAAGAGAGCGGCGGCGGCAGCGACTTCGACCGCGCCGAGGGCATCGGCGACCGTACCAGCGGCCGGCAGCCGCGCGACCTCGAGGACCGCGGGGGCGACGAGGAAGAGGAGACCGGCTCCGACCCGGGCGTCATCAAGAAGATCCAGGACGCGGCCGACGCGAAGAAGTACCTCACCGCCACGGCCGAGGCCTACCGCGTGCTCGACGAGGGCAGCTTCCCCGACAAGGAGAGCAAGGTGCTCTACCTGATGGGCAAGTCGCTCTACGACCTCGAGATGTACCACGCGTCGCAGTACTACTTCATCGAGGTGCTGAAGAAGGGGCCGCAGAACCCCTACTTCAAGTACGCCCTGCCGAAGCTGGTCGCGATCTCCAAGTTCACCGGCGACGACTCCGACCTGCAGCGCATCGTGGCGAAGATCCCGCCCGAGGAGTTTCCCAAGTCGGCGCGCAACCAGCTCTACTATCTCCTCGGCGTGCGCCTGTACGAGCAGGACAAGCTCACCGAGGCCCGCAAGTACTTCGATCAGGTGAGCGAGAAGTCCGACCTCTACACGCGGTCGCAGTACTTCGTCGGCGTCATCTACAACAAGCAAGGCAAGCTGAAGAGCGCGGTGCGCTCGTTCACCGCGGTGGTGAAGACCCCCGCCGAGGCCGTCACGCAGCAGGAGCTCGATGATCTCGACCGGCTGCGCGAGCTCTCGATCATGAACATCGCGCGCATCTACTACAGCATCCAGCGCTTCGACGAGGCGAAGACCTGGTACGACAACGTGCCGCGCAACTCCCGCTACTGGCCGCAGAGCCTGTTCGAGAGCGCGTGGACCAACTTCATGCTGTCCGACCTCAACCTCACGCTCGGCCAGCTGCTGACGATCTCGTCGCCGTTCTACCACGAGGACGAGTTCCTCCCCGAGGCGACGATCCTCCGCGCGCTCACCTTCTTCAACCTCTGCGAGTACGACGACGTCGACCGCCTCCTGCTCGACTTCGACGCGCAGTACCGCCCCATGCACGCCGAGCTCAAGGACGTGCTCAAGCAGTACAGCACCGACGAGGGCAAGAAGCTCGCCGACCAGGCGTTCGAGCGGTACTTCGAGGGCAAGGGCGACACCACGCTCCCGAAGGCCCTGTTCGCCCGCGCGCTCCGCAACAACGAGCTCGCCGGCATCGTCCAGCACCTCAAGATGATGGACGAGGAGGAGCGGAAGATCGCCGAGCAGAAGCAGGCTTGGCAGGACACGAAGGGCCCCAGCTCCCGCACGGCCCTCGCCGACCACCTCCGCAAGGTCATCTCGGAGGACCGCGAGCGCCTGAAGCGCCGCGCGGGTCTGCTGATGCTGCAGGAGCTCGCGACGATCAACAACCACATGGGCGATCTCCTCGCGCAGGCCGAGATCATCCGGTTCGAGGTCGTGGACGCGCGGCGCGTCGGGTACGTCAACAAGGCCGCGGGCGACCTGACGGACACCTCGCGGGGCCGCGACCTCGACTTCGCCACCAGCCGCGACCGCATCTACTGGCCGTTCAACGGCGAGTTCTGGCAGGATGAGCTCGGCTATTACTTCTACACCGAGCAGGGTTCCTGCAAGTAGTTCGACCGCCCGGGGGTTTGCCCTCGGGCCACGCGCCGGGAGGCGCGTCCAAGGAGTGATCGAATGGAAGGCACGTTCAAGCCCCGCCTGACCCTGGCGCTGGCTCTCCTGGTCACGATCGGCGGCGTCGCCGCCCCCGAGCTCGCGTGGGCTCAGGATCGCGACCAGAAGGCCGAACGCCGCGTCATGAAGGCGACCGACCAGGACATCCAGGCCCAGCAGTCGGAGGCCTACCGCAAGGCGGCCCACGACGCGCGCCTCGAGTCCATCTCGCGGCTCAAGGAGATCATCTCCACCACCACGGCCACGGGCGACCAGAAGGCGGAGATGATCCTGCGCCTCGCGGACCTCTACTTCGAGGAGGGCCGCGACCTCTACCTCAACGAGATGGGCAAGTACCAGGCCTGCTACGACGCCGCGTTCAACAAGCCCGGCGGCCAGCCCGAGCAGGAGTGCTCGCTCGAGCAGTTCCTCGTCGAATCGCGCACCTGGCAGGACAAGAGCATCAAGCTCTACAAGCAGATCCTGTCGAACTACCCGCAGTTCCAGCGCGCGGACGAGGCGACTTTCTACCTCGGGCAGGCCCTGTCCGACACCAACCAGAAGGACGCCGCGAACGCCGAGTTCACCCGGCTCGTGAAGACCTATCCGGACAGCCGCTTCATCCCCGACGCATACGTGCTCATCGGCGAGTACTGGTTCGAGAAGAACGAGGCGTTCAAGGCCCTGTCCGCCTACCAGCGCGCCGCGGCGTTCAAGGATCACGACAAGTACGCCTTCGCCATGTACAAGCTGGCGTGGTGCTACTACAACGTCGGCGACCCGCCTCGCTCCATCGAGACGATGAAGGCGGTCGTCGCCTACACGATGTCCGGCCAGCAGGTCGGCGCGGACGGCAAGCCGCTCAAGAAGAACATCCAGCTCGAGGAAGAGGCGCTCAAGGACCTCGTCCGCTTCTTCGCCGACAACGGCGACATGGAAGAGGCGATCGACTACTTCAACAAGCTCGGCAAGAAGGACCTGATCGCCGACACGTTCAAGCGCCTCGCCAGCATGTACATGGAGCAGGGCAAGTTCGATCAGGCCGTGCTCATGTACCGCCGCATGATCTCCCAGGAGCCCAACTCCTCGAAGGCTCCGGAGTACCAGAACGAGATCATCGCGGCCTACACCAAGATGGGCAAGAAGGAGGACACCCTCGCCGAGATCGACCGCCTGCTGAAGACCTACGGCAGGGGCACCGACTGGCAGCGTGTCAACTCGTCCAACCAGGAGGCGCTCGGCTCGGCCAACGAGTACATCGAGAAGTCGCTCCGCACCGTCGCCACGAACTACCACAACGAGGCGAAGAAGCTGAAGACCGGCTCGGGTGCCATGCAGACCTACGCGCTCGCCGAGAAGGCGTACGAGGTCTACCTCACCGAGCTGCCGGACTCCAAGTACAGCTACGACATGCGGTACGGGTACGCCGAGCTGCTCTACACGGTGAAGAAGTACGACGTCGCGTACGAGCAGTACATGAAGGTCGTCGCCATCGACGCCAAGGGCCAGCACTCCAAGTTCTGCGCCGAGTCCGCGATCTTCGCGGCCGACGAGATGGTGAAGCGCGAGGCGAAGTCGGGCGGCGGCGGGGGCCCCGATCCGGGGGCCAAGAAGACCGAGGCGGTGCCGCTCTCGCAGTGGGAGCAGAAGCTGCTCGCCGCGCTCGACCAGTTCTCGAAGATGTTCCCCGAAGACAAGAAGACGAGGAACATCATCTACCGGTCGGCCTACCTGCTCTACAACAAGAACCAATTCAAGGAGGCGTCCGACCGGTTCCGTGTCGTCATCGGCATGGATCCCAAGTCGAAGGAGGCCGAGCAGGCCGCCAACCTCATCCTCGACAGCTTCAACCTCGTCGAGGACTGGGTCAACCTCAAGGACGTCTCGAAGGCCTTCTACGACCAGGCGGGCCTCGGCTCCGACGCCTTCAAGGCGGAGGTCTACGGTATCTACGAGAACGCCTCGCTGAAGCTCATCGAGGTGAACTTCAAGAAGAACGGCGACAAGGGGCAGGGCGCGAAGGACTACATCGCGTTCTACAAGGAATTCCCGACCTCCGCGAACGCCGACCTCGCGCTCAACAACGCGAGCGTCTACTTGCACGACCTCGGCAAGACCGCCGAGGCGATCAAGGTCCGCCACACGCTCATCGAGAAGTTCCCGAAGAGCAAGTTCTACAAGGACCAGGTCGCGTCGCTCGGGTTCGACTACGAGTCGATCGCCAACTTCAACGAGTCGGCCAACTGGTACGAGAAGCTGTTCGCGCTGGACAAGGCCCACTCGGGCGCGAAGGACGCCATCTACTCGGCGTCGCTCTTCCGCGTCGCGATGGGTCAGTGGGAGCAGGGCATCAAGAACTACCAGGCCTACATCACGGCCTACCCCACCGAGCCCAACATCAACGGCATCAACCTCGAGATCGCCAAGATCTACGAGTCGAAGGAGAAGTGGGCGGAGGCTTCGAAGGTGTACCTCGCCTTCTTCACGAAGCCGCCGGCCAACGCCACCATCGACGAGGTGATGTTCTGCCGCCTGCACTACGGCCTCCTCATGGACAAGCTCGGGCAGGGCGCGAAGGTCAACCAGCACTGGAAGGAGACGCTCGCGTTCTTCGACAAGTCGAAGACGGCCGGCGCCAAGTTCGAGCTCTCCGTCGAGTACGTGGCCCAGATCCTCTACATCCAGGCCGAGCCCCAGTGGCAGTCCTACATGGCGATGAAGATCGACGGGCCGGGCGACAAGAAGCTCCCGCAGAAGCAGGCCGACAAGATCCTCAAGGACCAGCTGGTCGCGAAGGTCAAGGCGATGGGCGAGGTCGAGAAGACCTACACGAACATCATCGGGACCGGCGCCGGCGAGTGGGGCCTCGCGGCCCTCGTGAAGCTGGCGCAGGCGTACGAGAACCTGTCCGACTCGCTGAAGGGCTCCTACGTCCCGACCTACCTGACGGCGGATCAGAAGGAGCTCTACACGATGGCCCTCGAGGACAAGGCCTTCCCGCAGATCGAGAAGGCCGCGGCCGCGTACGACTCGGCGCTCCAGAAGAGCTACGAGCTGTACCTCTACAACGAGAACACCGCGAACGCGACGCGTCGCCTCGGCGTGCTCCGCCCCGACGACTACCCGGGCCTCTTCGAGAAGATCCCCGAGCCGCGCTTCGCGTCGCCCTCCGTGTTCACCGCGTCTTTCGAGACCGAGCAGTAGGAATCAAGCCATGAAGTTCGCCTACTCCCTCCTTTTGGCGCTCGCGCTCGTCGGCTGCGGTGACAAGAAGCCGGTCACCGACAACGGCGAGGAGACCGGCCAGACGGTCAACCCGAAGCAGGCCTTCGCCGAAGGCGTGAAGGCCATGCAGGCCAACGACTGGGCGGGCGCCCTCGCCAAGTTCGAGTCCGCCACCACCGTCGACGGCAGCTTCGCCAAGGCCTGGTACAACACCGGCTACGCCGCCCACCGCACGGGCGACCTCGCGAAGGCCGAGGCGGCCTACCGCAAGGCGCTCGAGCTGAAGGGCGACTACACCCCCGCGCTCTTCAACCTCGGCGTCGTGCTCGCCGAGGCCGGCAAGGGCGCCGAGGCCGTCGCGCTCTACCGCGAGTTCGTCGACAAGAACCCCGACGACCTGAAGGCGCGCAACAACCTCGTCGACGCGCTCACGGCCGCGGGCATGTTCGACGAGGCGGTCGTCGCCTCGCAGGACATCCTCGCGCGCGACCCCAAGAACGTCGGCGCCTACCGCAACCTCTCGCGCGTCTACTACGCGCAGAAGAACTACACGATGAGCCTGCTCGCCGCCGAGAAGGCGCGCACGCTCAACGACGCGGACCCCGGCATCTACAACAACATGGGCGTGACCTACCTCGCCCAGGGCAACGAGCCGGCCGCGATCGAGCAGTTCAAGACCGCGATCAAGCTCGACGGCTCCAACGTCGAGGCCAACCTCAACCTCGGCTACCTCGCGCTCGACTCGGGCGACTACGCGCTCGCGAAGGGCTGCTTCGAGCCCGTCTACAAGCAGTACCCGGGCAACGCCGAGGCGGCGCTCGGCTACGCGATCGCGCTGCGCGGCGTCAAGGAGTACGACGAGGCCGACAAGATCTACGACGCCCTCCTCAAGAAGGACCAGAAGAACCGCACGCTCGCCTACAACGCCGCGACGCTCCACTCGCGCTACACCAAGAAGTTCGAGAAGGCGCTGAAGATCCTCGAGGGCTTCAAGGACGCGATGGCGGGGCAGCTCTCGCCCGACGACGAGATCTTCGGCGAGATCGAGGAGGTCAAGAAGCTGGCCGACGCCGAGAAGGCCCGCCTCAAGAAGATCGCCGACGAGAAGGCCGCCGCAGAAGAGCGTCTCCGCCGCCAGAAGGAGCGCTTCGAGGTCCTGAAGAAGGACGTCTCGACGCTCGAGGCCGACCTGCAGAACCCCTGCATCCAGGCCGCCATCGAGGCCGACATGTTCCTCATGGTGGTCGAGCAGGCGAAGGAGGTCATCGCCGCGGACGACCCCACGCTGGTCGACGACATCGTGCCCTTCGTCGACCAGGCGAAGGCCACGATCGAGCCGGTCAAGGCCACCTGCGGCCCGGCCAGCGGCGGGGGCGCCGCGCCCGCGCCGGCCCCGACCGAGCCCGCGCCCCCGGCGGAGCCCGCGCCCGCGCCCCAGTAGGCGCCGCCTGTAAGCCCGGAGGCCTCCTGCGCGTTGCGCGCGCAGGAGGTCTTCATGCTTTTCGCGCTCCTGTCCCTCGCGTTCGCCCAGTCCGAGGAGCCCGCCCCGGCGCCGGCGCCCCTGCCCGTCCAGCTCTACAAGCCCGTCACCGAGGTCGACTTCGAGGGCCAGCGGGTCCACGGCCAGCTCTACGGTCCGTCCATCTCGCTCCTGCCGGAGCGGAAGGCCGGCCACTTCAACTCGCTCATCCAGCTCCGCGCGAGCTTCGACGACGAGCTCGACCACTCCGTCGACGAGCTGCGGTAGTCTTTCGGGCCGGTCCGCGCGCGCGTCGGGTCGGCCTGACAACCATTTGACCACCCCCCGGTTGTCCGCGGGCGC
>JBMOQZ010000108.1:0-24716 GCA_049322475.1 Myxococcota bacterium
CGGAGGGGCTCCTGCCGCCCACGCGGCTCGTGCTCTCCGGGGTGGCCGTCGCCGCGGTGCTCGGCGCGTCGACCGGCTTCCTGCTTCAGGTGGCCCCCCGCGCACGCGCGGTGCGGGCGGCCCTCTACTGGACGTCCGGCGGGCTCGGGAGCGCGGGCTGGCCCGCGGTGGCCGGCGCCGGCGTGCTCGCCGGCGTCGTGGCCGTGGGCGCCTGGCGCCACGCCGGCGACCTCGACCGGATGTTGCTCGGCGAGGAAGTCGCCGCGTCGCTCGGGGTGGAGGTCCCGCGGGTGCGCGCGGCGCTGCTGGTCGCGGGCGCGGCGCTCACGGGCGCGGTCGTCGCGCTGGGCGGCGCCATCGGCTTCGTCGGGCTCGTCGCCCCGCACCTCGGCCGCATGCTCGCGGGGTCGACACACCGGCGGCTGTTGCCGGCCGCCGCGGCGCTCGGCGCGCTACTCCTGCTCGTCGCGGACACCGTCGCCCGCGCGGCGTTCGCCCCCCGCGAGGTGCCCGCCGGCGTCCTCACCGCGGTGCTCGGGGGGCCCTTCTTCCTCGCGCTCCTGCGCAGGCGCGCGTACGCGTTCGCGGAGGTCACGTGATCGAGGTGCGCGACCTCGTCGTGCGCCTCGGCGGGCGCGTCGTCGTCGACGGGCTCGGGCTGGACGCGGCCCCGGGCGAGGTCGTCGCGCTGCTGGGCCCCAACGGCTCCGGCAAGAGCACGGCGCTACGCGCGATCGCCGGCCTCCTGCCTCGCGCCGGCACCGTCGTCGTCGCCGGCACCCCGCTCGCCCGCCCGGACCCGCGTCGCGTCGCCTGCCTGTTCCAGGAGCACGCCGTCGCCTTCGACCTCACCGTGCGGGAGGTCGTGGCGATGGGGGGCGGCGGGCGCGACACCGACGGGCTCGACCGCGACCGCGTCGTCGCCACGCTCTCCGGCGGCGAGCGCCAGCGCGTGCACCTCGCCAGGTGCCTCGCCGGCGGAGCGCCCGTGCTGCTGCTCGACGAGCCGACGAACCACCTCGACCTGCCTGCCCGCGCGCGGATCGCCGCGCTGCTCGCCTCGCGCGCGCGGACGGTCGTCCTCGCCTCCCACGACCTCGAGCTCGCGGCGCTCGCCGATCGGGTCGTCCTCCTTCGCGACGGGAGGGTCCAGCAGGCCGGCCCGCCCGCCGACGTGCTCACCGCGGACGCCGTCCGCGATGTGTTCGGCGCCGACGTCCGACGGGTCGCCGACCCGCTCGGGGGGGCGCCGTTCTTCCGCCTCACCCCACCGGAGATCCGTCCATGATCCAGCTCCTGATCGCCTGCACGCCCGACGAGGCGCCCGCCGACCTCATGACCCGCGCCTACACGGTGTCGGAGAAGTCGAACGAGCTGTTCGTCTTCGACTACGCCTCGCTCGAGGAGGTCGGCTCCGTCGACACCTCCGTCGCGGCGGGCCGCGTCAACGGCAACCACATGGCGATGGTCACGCCCGACGGCGCGAAGGTCTACGTCACCGCCTCAGAGGAGAACACGCTGGTCGTCGTCGACGCCGAGACGCTCACCGTCACGACGAAGCTCGCCGTCGGCAACCACGCCACCCACGTGGCGATGCGCGCGGGCACGAACGAGCTCTGGGTCATGGCCGAGGACGACGACGCCGTCGTCGTCGTCGACACCGAGACCGACGAGATCACCCGCACGATCACGGGCGAGAGCCTGAACATCCCGCACTTCGCGCGCTTCTCGGGCGACTTCGCGTACGTGCCGAGCATCGGCGGCAACGCGGTCTCCGTCGTCGACCTCGCCACCTACGCGATCGTCGACACGATCGTGCCCGAGGGCCTGCAGCCCGGCACCTGCGAGGGTGACCCCTGCGGCTTCGCCGACGCACAGATCGGGCCCGACGGCGTGCTCTTCGCCTCCCACTTCTCGACCGGCAAGGTCGTCGTCTACGACACGATCGCGGGTGAGCGCCTCCCCGACGTCGCGGTCGGCGCGTCCACCTGGTCGGCCTTCGTCGACCCCTTCCACGACGAAAGCACCGCCTTCGTGCCGAGCTGGGACACCGAGACGGTCGCCAAGGTGGGCCTCGACGGCACCGCCGATGTCTGGACCGCTGGCGACAGCGAGGTCTACGGGGTGAACTTCAGCGCGCAGGCGCCCGACGAGGCGTTCGTGCTCAACCGCACCCGCAACGAGGTCGCGATCCTCGACCGCGTGACCGGCGAGCGCATCGACACGCTCGACGTCGGCGGCACGACCGAGACCGGCACGACGACGCCGGACGGTCGCCTCCTGCTGCCGATCTCGTCGACCGGCGAGGTCGCGGTCATCGACACGGCCACGCACGAGGAGCTCGCGCGCTTCTCCGGCGTCGGCAGCTATCCGTGGTCCGTGTCGACGGCGGAGGGGCAGAACTACTGCCACTGATCGCGCAGCAAGGGGCCGCGCGAGCGACGCGGCCCCTTGTCTGTTCGTCGAGCGGGCCCGCGCGTGTCCGCGGACTTCCCGAGCGCTCGATCGATGCCGGCCGAGGACGACTTCGTGGCCTCGAACGGTCACAGGCTCGCGAAGAAGTCTTGGCACGGGGGGAGCGGGCGAAGGCGGAGAAGCACGAAGAACCTCGGATGTTGACGTTCCCGAGCGGGCCGCAGGTAGCCAGAAGATGCCCGAAGACGCACGCGGTGTGTCCTCGGTGTGTCTCGCCTCAGCAGCGCGGCCGCCCCCAGCCGGAGCCGGAGGTCGAGCGAGGCGGCGTGGCGCCGGTCATTCCGCGTCCTCGGAGCACTAGACCGGCGGGTGGCCCTTCCCGGGCATGTCGCTGGGGGCGAAGGAGTGGTCGTCAGTCGGCGAAGAAGCGAGCCGCGAAGTCACGACGCCATAGAGTGTTGACCGGACGCAGGTGCGCGCTATACCGCTACCGGAGAGGTCGGGTCGAATGAACATTCTGGCTCTGCGAATCCGTGGCTTCCGAGGCATCGCCTCGGCAGATCTTCAGTTCGACGACCACACGGTCTTGGTCGGTCCGAACAGCGTCGGCAAGAGCACGATCGTGGACGCATTGGCCTTGGTCTTTGGTCGGTCGAAGCTTGTTCCTATCCTCACGGAGCACGACTTTCGAGGTAGTAAGCCGGCGAGGGCCGACCGCATCCTCATCGTCGCCACGCTCGGAGGGTTCACGCCGGACGACCCCGAGCAACATCGGGGAACCTGGTTCCGTCCGGGTCGGGCGGTCGAGAAGTTCTGGGACGCTCAGCAGAAGAAGGCCTTGCCGCTGCGCACCGCCGCCAATGAGCCCCTCTGCGTGGAGATTGGCTTCTCGGCGCGGTTCGACCACGACGAGTTGACCGTAGAGCAGGTTCGATACTTTCACGATGACGACACGGTCGCGGACCCGTTCGACGACGGCGTTGCGGCGTTCCCGAACGTCCTGCTGAACGAGGTGGGGTTCTACGTGCTCCCGGCGCGAAGGACGTGGGAGCTGACGCTGTCGTTCGCATCGGAGCTGTTCAGAAAGGCGGTGACGACGGTCGGCGGGGTTCCCTCCAGTGCAGTCCTCGCGATTCGAGATCAAGTTCGCACGCCCGCCAACCCGATTGAGAGCGACGCTGCCATCGCCCCGCTTGTGACCGCGGTGAACCAGCGGTTGGCACGACTCATGCCAGGCCACCCGGAGCTTCAGATCCGGCTCACGGCCACGGACAGCGAGTCGGTGCTCAAAGCGCTGGTGCCTCACTACACCGCACCTGACGGAGCGAGCCTCCCCGCGGGCCGTCACGGCGGCGGTCTGCTGGCGTTGCAGACGCTCATCCTGCTGCTGGAGACGGGCCGTGCGAGGCGAGCGGCGAACCAGTCCTTCATCCTCGCCCTGGAGGAGCCGGAGCTCCACGTTCCTCCAGGTCTACAGCGGCAAATTGTGTCGGAGGCAACGGGAATCGCCAACCAGACTATCTGCACGACACACGCTCCGCGAGTCGCCGCCTGCTATCGGCCAGATCGCGTCCAGGTGGTCCGACGCCGCACCGGCGTGCTCGAAGGCAGGCCGCTCCTCACGGGTCCGCAGTTGAACGTCCCGAACGCTACCCGGCGCCTGCTCATTGATGAGCGCGTGAGGCTGCTGGAAGCACTGATGTTCCCCGTCGTCGTTGTTCCGGAAGGGCGAATCGACTTCGAGTTTCTTCGACTTCTCGTCGAGGTCGCTCATGGGACGGGTCCCGGAGCGAGCACCTTCGAAACAACGGTAGGCATCGTCCCTACCCCGGACGCGAGCGTCGTCGCCACGGTTGCCAGGCTGCTCGGACTCCGAGACGGTGTGGTGGCGCTGGTGGACGGGGATGCCGCTGGCGACGGCTACGTCACTGCACTCTTGGGGGCGGCGACACCGCCTTCTCTGGTCTTTCAGTGGGCCGCAGGCTCGACCGTCGAGGATCTAGTGGGCTGGGTGGTCAGCGGCGACCCAGCTATCGTTGCCGCCGTCAGCGCCCGGGTGGGAGGGGCCCCGATGGCGGGGACCGCCGATCTTGTACATCGCCTGAAGTCCAACGACCGGGCAAACGGAGGATTGAAGGAGCACTACCTCGCCTACGAGGAGGTCGCCTACGCCCTCCGGGATTCTGGTCCGTGCGCAGCTCGTGCGACAAGCTTCCTTGAAGCGTTCGCGTTGGCCGCGGCAGGCGGAGCCTTGGGAACCCTGTTCGCCGTGGACCCGAGATCGACTCCTCGCACCAGGGTTGTGAGGTTCGTTCCGTGAGCGTGCTGGTGTTCGAGGGCCCCGCAGGATCCGGGAAGACCACTCGCCTCTTCGCGGCAGTCGCGGAGCACCTGACTGCCCGCCCGCTCGCTGCGGGTCAGCGCGTGCTCGCGTTGACGAAGATGCATGGCTCGCGGCGACGAATGAACGGCAAACTCATCGAGGTGCTGGGGGCAGGCGCAAAATCCGAGTGCTCGACACTCAACAGCTTCACCAACGCGCTCGTGCATCGGTGGAAGAGCCTTGCGCGCACTATCCGCGATCCTCTGCCGATCGAGACGGACTTCGCGGGCATTGCCGACATCGCCGCGCAGCTTTTGGGGCACCGTTCCGTAGTCAACTGGGTCGCCGCGCGGCACCCACTACTCGTCGTTGATGAACTGCAGGACCTCCGCGGGTCCGAACTGGGCGTCATCAAAGGGTTGTCGAACGGGATCCACGTCCTCTGCGCTGCGGACGAGTACCAAGACCTTGACCCAGTGGGGCCCTGCGAGAGCGTCGAGTGGGCGCGCGCCGCGGGCAACGTCGTGCGGCTGGTCCAAGTTCACCGCACCAACGTGAGGGGGCTCCTCGACGCGGCCAGCGCCCTTCGGACGGGGACGGCGGTTCCGCTCGCGGGCCGCGGGCTGTCCATCGTCGGCGTGCCGACCGCTGCGCTTGCTGCGTGGAAGACGGGCGCTGCCATTGCGAAGGCGACGGGATCGCTCGCCGTGATCTCCACCTCCGGCCCCCAAGCCGCACCCTTCGTAAGAGAGACGATGGCAAAGGTGGCCTCCGGTCCATTCCCGTGGCGCAAGGGAGGCAGCGAGACCTTCGGACCGTTCCAAGTTGCTTGGGAGGCAGACCACCGAAGCGAGGTGGCGGTGTCGGTCGAGCTTCTTGGTCTGGACCAGCCGAATCGCGTCGTCTCGGCCGACGAGATCATCGCCAATCGGGCGGACGTTCCGGGCGAACTCGTCGCCTGGGTGGAACACCGCCGGCGCCTCATGGGGGAGTGCACGTTTTCAGCAGAACGAGTCCGGGTCGAGGTCGAACGAGCTCACGCCCTTCGACGAGGCCACGGGAACGGCCGCGCCTGGCGCCGCACCGGCCTCACGGTGCACGGAGCCAAGAACCGCGAGTTCGACCACGTGGTCGTCCTCTGGCCCTTCCAAGTGACGAGCGACCAGGAGCGGAGGCGCCGGCTTCTTTACAACGCAATTACCCGAGCAAAGCAGGATTGCATTGTGCTCGTTCAGGATCCGAACCCGAGGGCGTCGCGACTAGCGAGCGCGCCCTTCCGGTAGCAGGCGCCGGCTCCCTCGCGCCTGCTGCTACCGTCAGCACCGGGCGTGGAGGGTGCGGACTGCTCCAGGCTGTCCACCGTGAGCCGCATGGGTCGGACGTGTGTCCTTCCCGCCAGACAAGAGTCGGGACCATGGCGCATGGGTGGGACTCGTGGCGCGGGCGCCAGCCCCCGCAGGCAGGTAGGGCCGATGCGTGTTCAGGACCGGCCAGTGGTCCGCGCCTCGCGGATGACCGCACCCCAGTCCACGACATCCTCAACGGCCGGCACTTTTCGCCTCGGCAGTGCCTTTCTGGGCGCCGCGGGCTCGGCCGTCACACCCTGCCACCAGGTTCGGAGGGCCTCCTCCCCCAGCCAGCCGAAGCGCACGCGGGCGCCCTTGCCCCGCGAGGGGAGTTGGGCCGGCCTGCGGCTGGCAGGCAGGCGTGCGATCGCGCGGTCGATGGTCGCCCGCGACACCCCGAGGAGGTCGGCGGCGTCCTGGGTGGAGAGCCACCCACCGGGGTCCTTCGCGGGGGCGGTCGGGGCCGGGGCACGCTCGTCCTGACCGGCGGCCTCCACGGCAAGCAGCACGTCGGCCCACCGCACGCTGGCGACGCCGGCGATCACGGTGCGGCGCACGTTCCCCTCGATCCACGCCCTTCCCCGCTCGTGGGGGACGGGCAGCAGCATCGCCGCCTCCTCCACCGTGAGCAGCGCGGCCGCCCCCAGCCGGAGCCGGAGGTCGAGCGAGGCGGGCGTAGCGGCGTTCATTCCGCGGCCTCGAAGCTGTAGACGGGCGGGTGTCCCTTCCGGGGCACGTCGCGGCGGAGGCGGTAGCGGACGTCGCCGACGGGGAAGGCCGTGCCATCGAGGTACGCGGCGAAGAGCTGGCCCACGAGGGTGGCCTGGGCGCGGGCCGGCTTCGGGTTGCCCCTGCCGTCGGTGAGCTTCTCCTCCAGCGCGCCGCCCACGAGCACGGCCGCCCACTCCGCTGCGGTGCGCG
Source organism: Myxococcota bacterium (assembly GCA_049322475.1). GTDB lineage: Bacteria > Myxococcota_A > UBA796 > UBA796 > SXON01 > JBMOQZ01. The sequence goes on from JBMOQZ010000108.1 coordinate 7,006, forward strand.
GCTCGTCGGCGTGGTGCGCCGCGGCGACATCGACGAGGAGCTCGTAGTCGGGGTCGAAGGCGTGCTCGGAGTCGGCGAAGTTGGAGAGGAAGCCGTCGAACCCAGCGAGCCGGAGGATGGCGTCGACGGTGCCCGCCCACTTCCGGCTGGTGCTGTGGGTGGCGGTGTCCTCGGGCAGTGACCGCCCCGCCTTCACCCACGCCAGGACCATCCCGGCGAGCTCGGCGACCACGGCGAGGCGCCGTTCGAGCGTGTCCCCGATCGGGTCGTCGCTCCGGTAGAGGTGCCGGCGCACGTCTCCGTCGAGCTCCAGGTTCAGGGGCAGCGCGCGCCGTCGCAGGTCCGCGCCCATCTGCGTGAGGTTCATCGTGACCACGAAGAGCACGTCGTTCGTGGGGCGGGAGATCGCCGTGTTGCCGCCCAGCCGCCGGAAGTTCAGCCGGGTGTCGGTGATGCAGCGCTCCAGGACCGGGCTCTGGATCGGGCGGGTCGTCTTGGCGTTGTCGATGACGACGACGCGGTCGCCGGCCTCCACGCGGGTGGCGAGCTGCTTCTCGAACTCCTCCTCGTTGGCGGAGAAGCTCACGGTGGTGGGCTCAGCGCCCTCGGCCACCACCCCGAGCACGCGCGCCAGCGTGCTCTTGCCCACGCCGGGCTTGTTCCCGTTGATGGCGAGGAACGGGTGACCGCGCCCCCAGTGCGGCATCGTGAGCGCCGTCAGCAGCGCGCCGACGAAGTTCACCATGTCCACCGTGTCCTTCCACGGGAAGTCCTCGACCGCCGCCAGCACGTTCGCCACGCCCTCGGCGGGCCGCACCTCGGGGCCGTCGTAGAAGATCCCGCTCGCTGCGTGGTAGCCGGGGCGCCCGACGAAGTTCCAACCGCGGTCGAACACCGGGGAGCGGGTGTAGGCGTGCAGCACGGGGAGCTTCGCGGCGACGCGCGGGGAGTGGACGAAGGCGCGGGCGAGGTCGGCGGGGAGCACGTCGAAGCGCTGGAAGACGACGCCGTCCTCCGTGTCGGTGAGGAAGCGCAGCTCGACCAGGGCAGAGAGCAGGCCCGGGAGGCTCCGCTCGTCCACCGGCCGGGGACCGAAGCCACGCCGGACGAAGACGATCTCACGCTCGAAGCGGAAGAAGCGGTTCGCGGGAAGGACCGCGGCGACGAGCGCGTCGAACAGGCGCTCCACGGTGTCCCGGTTCTCGACGAAGTCGACCACCGGCAGCCCGGAGCGCACCGGCGGCGGCGCCTGGCTCCGCTGGCGCCGGTCGTCCCGGCGGTCCCGTCGAGCTTCGGACAGGGCCGCGGCGAACACCCGCTTGGCGAGCCCGGCGGCCTCCCGCACGCGCTCGAGGGCGGGCTCGCGGACGATGGCGGGGAGCGCGATGAGCGCCGCGAGGGCCGTCCGCAGGGCCGCGGTCTGCTCCTCGGGGTTCATGGCCTTCCCCCACGCATCCACGAACGCGGCGACCGCGGCATCGGGGTTCGCGCCGGGATGGGGCACGCCGGCGAGGTCCGCGACGCGGGCCGATGCGGCGGCGAAGTCGGCAGCGTCGCCGCGCTTCACGAGGTAGTCGAACACCGAGCAGGACTCGCCCCGGATGAAGGAGTGGAAGGTGCCGCGCTCGGCCTCTCCTGTGCCGTCGGCGACGCCTGCCGATGGGTTCCGGTCACCGTTCGCCGCCCAGGGGTCGCGGCACTGAAGCCAGCCCGGCGACGACGCCTTGCCGGTCAGGAACGAGCCGTAGACCGCGTCGAGCGGCAGGCGCGCGAGGGCCTCACGCCGCCAGGCGCCCCAGGCGGTCGGCTCCGGCGACGGCACGGGGGGGCGGGACGCGGGCTCCGCGTCGGCGGCCTCGGTCGGCGCCGAGGGCGCCGACACGCTGACGTCCAGCTCTGCGAGCCGGGTGAACAGATCCACGTCCTCAGGGATCTCGTCCACGTCGATGTGGGACAGGCGGTGGGGATGCTCGGCCGCGTCCTCACCCTTCACCGCCATCGTCCCGTAGAGCTTGAGGATGCGGGAGGGGTTGAAGGTCGAGCGGTCCACCTTCGCGCCCGGCGTGGAGAAGCGCCGGTCGAGCAGCTCGAGGAGCCGATGGGTGTCCCGAGCCGCCTGACCGACGTCCTCGGCCGAGACCACCGGGACGAGCAGGTGGTAGCCGTTGCCGCTATCGGCCAGGACAGGGCGGACGCCGTTCTCCGTGAACCAGCTCCGAACCGCGAGGGCCACCGCGTGGGCCTCCGCCTTCTCGACGTCGGTGGCCGACCGGTCACGCGGGTGCCGCTCCGGGTCCACGTCCACGACGAGGATGGAGTAGCCCCGGATGTCGCGGTCGCGAGTCGTTCGCGCTGCGCGCCGGAAAGGGAGCCCCACCGGTCGGCCGTCCCCCGGCTGCACCGGGTGGAGGCTGAAGTAGATGTTCGCCTCGCCCGAGCGGGGGTGCTCCCCTCGAGGGACGGCGCGGCGCGGGACCGGAGCCAGTGCCGCCACCAGCGCCTCGGCATCCTCGGGGCGGACGAGCGCGGACCACACGCCGGTGCCCCGTCCGAGGATGCGGATCTCGGTGAGCCCACCCTGCGCCGCGTGCCGCGCGAGGAGCCAGTCCAGGAACGCGCGGACCACGAGCGGGGCGTAGCGAGACGCCCCGGCCACTATGCCGCCTCGCCCGGCGGGTTCCCGCCACACGCCGCGAGGATCAGCCCGCGGGCGCGCTCGTTGTAGACGTAGGCGAAGACGGTCTTGTCGTCGTCCGGCGTGGTCGTCACCACCTGTCGGGACAGGCCGGGGGCTCCGCGGATCCCCATCGCGCTGATGACCCGGCCGATGACCGCGGGCGCCATCCCCGTCGCCCGCGCGATGTCCGTCACGGTGTACCAGCGGTCGGCGGGCTCCGGCCGGAGGTCGGGGAGCTCCTCCCCCAGCGCGATCTCGGCGGCGCGCACCTCGTAGACGGCCCGAACGGTGTCGTCCACCAGGTCCATCGCGTGCAGCACCCTCACCGTCTCGCGGAGCGCCCGCGACCGGAAGATGCGCTCCCGCAGGTCGAGCACGTCGGCGAGCCGCTCCTCGCGGGTGGGCGGCTGCGTGGCGGAGGCCGCGCCGTGGACGAGGAAGATGCCCGCAATCTCGGGCTGACGCGGGGTCGTGGTCCGTTCGGGGGATGGCGGGTCAGGGGGGTGGGGCGGGGAAGCGCCGAGCCGCTCCGCGTAGGCCGCCGCGAGCGGCAGAACCTCCTCCTCGAAGAGGCGCCGGAGGCCGACCCGCGCGGGCTTGTCGGACTTCAGGAGCACGCGCTCCACCCCCTTCGCGGTCAGGAGGAGCAGGTGGGCCGCGAACTCGGACACGCTGTCGCAGGGGACGACCGCCCGCTTCAGCGCTCCCAGCCGGGCGCCGGTCAGGTAGTGGAAGTGCTCGCCCGGCACGAAGTCGTCCGCCCAGTCCGTGCGGATGAGCGTGCAGAGGCGGGAGCCCTGGTGGGCGTAGCCGAGCGCGTCGCCGACGAGCCCGGCGGCCCAGACCGGCTGACCGTCGAGGAGAAGGGTGTCGAGGGGGCGGCGCTGGAAGGAGTGGGAGAAGAGCAAGGAGGTGGGTTTCATGCCCAGAAACGTCGCCCGCGCCGCAGGCCGGCTCACTTGAACCGGACCTCCCGACCGGTTCAAGCGTCAACGGGCCAACGTCACTTCTCGCGCGGGTTCTGCTTGCGGTCCTTGAACTCGATCAGCTCCTCGTTCAAGTCGAAGCCGACCGCCCGGAGGCCGGGGTGCAGACGCACGCCCACGCGGCCGCCGGGGTCGTCGATGAGCACCTTCGCGGCCGGTCCCAGGTCCTTGCGCAGCGCGTGGAGGAGACCGTGGACATCGTTGCCGCTCAACGACCCGCTCTCGTCGAGGCCGGCGAGGTCGGCCACCCGCGCGTAGGGCACGTCGCTGGCGAGATGGGCGTCCTGCCACGCCTGCAACAGGGCGAGGAGAAGGCGGAAGCGCGGCTGCGTCCGCGGGATGGCGACCCGGCCGCCGACGAGGATCCCCGCCTCGCCGGGCTCGACCACGGTCCGGGCATCGTAGGTGGGCCCCGGAGGCTCGGCCACGAGCGACACCGCGACCTCCGGATCGTCGCCGTAGGCGCGGGCGACCGCGGCGACGCCGTCCGCGACAAGGTGGGCGATCCCGAGCGCCCGGTCTCCGTACCGGCGCAGGTCGGCGCGGTTGTCGAGGGAGATCCACGCGAGGCGAGGCCCTTCGGCATCGCGCCAGGTCGGGTCGGCTTCGTCCAGGAGGATGAGCGTGCGGCGCCCGCGCCCGGGGACGACCTTCGTGAACACGCCCGTCTCGTCCTCCTCCCACCGGGCCGCGCCGAGCTGCTTCCGCAGCCACGCCGCCGCGCGCGGCAGGTCCACGCGGGTGCGAACCCGCAGGATGCAGGGGGGCTTGTACCCCGCGAGCCTCCAGTCGTGGTCCGCGGCGTCGCACCGGAATGTCTCGTCGGGATCCTGGATGAAGCCGTCCTCGGCGCTGACGCTGCCGTAGGGCATCGCGACCTCCCCGGCGCACCCCATGGACCCGACCGGCCGGACGGCTGCTGGGATGCGCGTGTCGCCGCAGCGGAACACCGTCTCGCGGGTGACGTGCACGATCCCGAGGCCCTCGACCTCCTGGAGCATCGCGCGCTGCCATGGAGCCGGTTCGTCCAGCCGGGGAGCGAGCGCGGCGCGCCACTCGGAGACGCTGAGACGGGCGGGCTTGCCCGCGGACCGGCCCGCCCGGCGGGGCCGCGAAGGGTCCGAGACCCGGGGGTGGACCTCGACGCCGAGCTCGCCCTGGAGCCGGGCCGCGAAGAGGCTCGACACGTCCGTGTTCACGCCGTGGTCCTGGAAGGAGAGCGCGAGATCCTTCGTGAGATCGGTCGCCTCCGGGAAGTACACGGTCATCCGGTGGTGCGCGCCATCCTCGTCGAAGAAGGCGATCTTCGCGTAGTCCACGAGGGTCCAGTCGCGACCGAAGCCGTGGGCATCGCGCATCTCGCATGCGACCTCTTCGACGCGGCCGCCCCCCCAACGCCGCAACACGGCGTGCGGCCGGTCGTCGTAGCCGTCCATGGCGGAGGCCATCTCGTGCAGGAAGAAGACCGGGTCGTCCGGGTCCAGCAGGCGGCCCAGGAACTCGTTGAGACGCTCGCCGGTCAGGGGGTCGCGGGCGTGCTTGTAGGAGACCTCGGCGCGGAAGAGGCGCGAGCCGACGGCGGACGCGAGCGCCTTCGCACGCTCGGGGTCGCGGCTGGTGACGTCGATGCGGGCGCCGTGGTCGTGGACCCGGAGGAACGTCCACTCGTCGCGCCAGCCGGGGGCGACCTGGTCGGCGGCGTCCCGGTGGGTGTCCGCGCGCCCATGCTCGCGGAACGCGAGCAGCACGTCGTCCCGCCAGGCTCGGGCGACGGCGCGATGGAAGCGAAGGCCGCGTCGGGTGCGAGCCCGACCGAGCGCATCCAGCGCGCCCTCCGCGTGCTCGGTCCACGGCTCGGCCGCCAGCGGGCTCCCGAGCTTCCGAGGTTGCCCCGCGAGCTTGAGCGCGGCGCGGGCCTTCGGGTGGTACACGTCCCAGAGGTACACGTCCGCGAGGGCATCCGGCGCGTGGCGCAGCAGCAGGGCGCCTGCGGCACGCCGGTGCCACCGCGCCTGGGTCGCCGGATGCGAGCGGAGCAACTCGCCGTCGAGCGCCGCCGCGGCCGCGTCCTTGATCGCGCGCAGGCCCTTGTCCTCGATGAACCACGCGAGGGCGACGAGGTGGCGACGCCCCGGCACCTCCGGCCCCCAGGCGGCGAGCAGTTCGTCGGCGACGGCGCGGTCGACCCGGTCGGACCAGAGCTCGTCGAAGGTCGCCGCGAGCGCGACTGGATCCTCGGCAAGCTCGTCGAGCTCGGGGAGGCGCGCGAGGTGGAGCGCGCCCAGCCAGAAGGCGCGGTTTACAGGATCGTATGGATCGAACTGGATATGCATCGGACACTCCTCTTGTCCTTCGCCGGGAGGCAGCCCGGCGGACTGGCGAGAAAGTATCTGAACGGATGTTCCATGCAAGAGTCATCCGATGGTGGCCGGCGGCTGACCTGGCAGACCTGGGCAGACCTCGGGATTCCAGGCAGGTCTGCCGCCATGATCCGCCTTTCGACGAGGTTCTCGCGCGCGGGCAGACCTGGCAGACCTGATCGCGCACCTTCTACCGGAGCGCGATCGGAAAGCGGGGACGAGGCGGCGGGCGGTCCCCCGTCGATGAAGTACTGCTGGCACGCGACGAGGCCGTAGAGAGGTCTGCCAGGTCTGCCAGGGTCAGGAAGTGGGCGGTGGCGGCCATGGTTCGATGGCAGACCTGCCCTCGGAGGTAGGTCTGCCGAGGTCTGCCAGGTCTGTCAGCCGGGGCCCGCGCCGCTCAGGCGCGCCATGCGACGACAGGTCGTTCCGCCGCTCACCCCTCCCGTCGACCGGCCACGAACCCAATCGGCAGCAGCCCAGGGATCAGCTCGGCTCGCTCGATCGCGAACCCGGCCCCGGACACCGCCCCGCCCAGGGCGTCGAGGTCGAAGCGCCGTTGGCCGGGGAACGACAGCAACGAAAGCGTGGAGGAGACGGTGCGCGCGATGGCCGTCTGGGAATGGCAGTACGTCGGGACGACGAGCAGCCCACCCGGGCGAAGGGAGGCCCGCATCGCGGCGAGCCCCGACTCCAGGTCGGGGAGGAGGTGAAGGAGGTTGGCCCCAACCACCGCGTCAAGGTCGCGGAGGTCTTCGCCGAGGTGGTAGAGGTCGCGGACCTCGCAGCGCACGTTGAGCAGGCCAGCGACCCGGGCCCGGGTCTGGGCCACCATCGCCTCGGCGTAGTCGGTGGCGATGAGATCACCAACCACCGGCGCCATCGCCGCGGTGAACAGTCCGGTCCCCGACGCCACCTCCAGGACCCGACACGACCCACGGACAACCTCCACCACCCGGTCGACAGCGGCTGGGATTGGGCCGCCGAGGAGGAGCATCGAGCGGTCGTAGGTCGCGGCGGTACGCTCCCAGAAGGCTCGCCCGGAGGCGGACCCCGTCATGGGGCCTTCTTCGGCGCGAACCAGCCCTCGGCGAGCCGGTAGAAGGCCGGCAGCGCGACGAGGGTGAAGAGCGTGGACGTGAGGAGCCCGCCGGTCATCACGACCGCGAGGGGACGCTCGATCTCGGTGCCGCGCAGGTCCAGCACCAGGATGGGGAGCAGGCCGAGGATCGCGGTGCCCGCGGTCATGAGCTTGGGTCGCACCCGCCCCAGGCTGGCCTCGCGCAGCGACGCCAGCGAGTCGAGGCCTTCCGCCCGCAGGCCGCGCACCTGCGAGACGAGCACCAGGCCGTTCTGCACGGCGATCCCGAACAGCCCGATGATGCCCACCATGCTGGAGACGTTCCACGTCTCGCCGGTGACCCAGAGCGCCACGACCCCGCCCACCAGCGCGACGGGCAACGTGAACAGGATCGTCGCCGCCTCCCACGGTGACCCGAGCGCGAGCAGCAGGAGCACGAACACGCCGGCGACAGCGACGGCGACCGCCGACAGCAGCGCCGCCGAGGCCCGCTCCTGGCTCTCGACGCGCCCGCCCACGTCGATGAAGCTCCCGGTCGGGAGCTTCAGGTCGGCGAGACGGGCCTCCACTTCGTCCGCCACCGTGCCGAGGTCGCGCCCGACCACGGACCCCTCCACCGCGATCCGCCGGCTCCCCGCCTCGCGCTTGATGGTGCCCGGCCCGACGGTCTGCTCGATGGTGGCGAGCTTTCCGAGCGGGATGCGCGTGCCGTCGTGGCCGTCGACGAGCAGCGCGCGCAGCGCCCCCACGTCGCCCCGGCGCTCATCTGGGAGCCGCACGACGAGGTCGTAGCGGCGTTGTCCGACACGGACCTCGCTCACGGTCTCGCCGACGAGCCCGATGCGAACCGCCTGCACCACGTCGCCTGGGGTGAGCCCGACCCTGGCCGCCGCCGCGCGATCCACCGCGACCCGCACCTGTGGCAGGCCGGTGAGCTCCTCCACCCGCAGGTCGGTGAGCCCCTCGATACCCTCCACCCGCTCGCGCACCTCGGCGCCCAGGCGGGCGAGCTCGTCCAGGTCGGTCCCGAAGACCCGAATCGAAACGTCCGCGGGCGTGCCCCCCAGGCCCTCGTCGATCCGCATCCCCAGCGGCGTCGTCACGGTGGCGCCCACGCCGGGGACGCCCTCCAGCCGCTCTCGGACCTCGGCCTCGATCTCCTCGAGCGGGCGGTCCCGCTCCGGGCGGAGAAGGACGAGCACGTCGGAGATGGTGTGGGGCATGGGGTCCTCCGTACGCTCGGCTCGCCCAGTGCGACGAGAGACCTCGACCACCTCGGGCACCTGACGGAGCTGGTCTTCGACCCGGTGGTTCAGCCGGTCCACCTCGTCGAGGCTGGCCTCGGAGGGGAGAAAGGTCTGGACGAGGAAGGCACCTTCGTCCAGCTCTGGCATGAAGTCCCGTCCCAGCGTGGTCCCCAACCAGAGCCCGGGGAGGCCGAGCGCCAGAGAGGCCACCAGCACGCGGCCGGGTCGGCGGAGGCCGGCGTCGAGCGCCGGGGCGTAGACCCGCTTCACCCAGCGGATGAGCGCCGTGTCGTGCTCCTCGCCCTCGCCCGACCGCCTCAGCAACCGCGCCGCAGCGAGCGGCGTCATCGTCAGCGCGAGCGCCAGCGCGGCGGTCATGCAGGCGATCACGGCCGCGGCGAGGGGTCGGTAGGTCTTTCCTTCGAGCCCGTGCATCGCGAAGAGCGGCAGGAACACCACCACCACGATCATGGTCGCGAAGGCGATAGGGCGTCCAACCTCGATCGCGGCGTCCAGCGCGGCCTGGTGGTTGTCGTCGTAGCGGTAGCGCCGCATCCGATGGAGCACGTTCTCGGTCACGATGATCGAGGCGTCCACCAGGAGTCCGACCGCGATCGCGAGCCCGCCGAGCGTCATGGTGTTCAGCCCGACGCCGGCCTCGGCGAGCAGCAGGCCGGAGAGCGCCACGGACAGCGGGATCGAGAGGGTCACCAGCGCGGCGGCGCGCGCGTCTCCGAGCAGCGCGAACAGCACCACGACGACGAAGAATGCGCCGAGGAGGACCGCGCGGGCCACCCCTCCGAGGGCCTCATCGACCAGCACCGACTGGTCGTAGACGACCTTGGCGTGGACCCCGGCGGGCAGCGTCGCCTCGATGTCCGCGAGCGCCTCACGAAGGCCCGCCGCGACGGTCACCGTGTCCGCCCCGAACTGCTTGGACACCCGGCACGAGACAACCTCTCCATCCAGGCGATGAGCGATGCCCCGGCGGACCGCGGGCGCCTCGACCACGTTCGCCACGTCGCCGAGGAGAACCGGGGTGTTCCCGCGCACCGCGACGACGGTGGAACGCAGATCCTCGATGGTCTGGACCTGGCCCACCGCGCGCACGGTCCACTCCACCGAACCCTCGGTCACCAGCCCGCCCGCGGCGTTCTGGTTCGCCCCCTCCGCGGCGTGTAGGACCTCCTCGAGGCTCACCCCCCGCGCCGTCATGCGCTCGGGGTCGATCTGGACCTGGTACTCGCGCAGGTAGCCCCCCAGCCGCTCGACAGCGGCGACGCCGGGCACGGCGAGCAGGCGGTTCTTGACCTCGAACTCGGCGAGGTCGCGCAGGCTCATGAGGTCGACGGTCCCCGGCTCCGCCTCCAGGGTGAACTCGAAGACCTCGTTCAGTCGGCCCGAGAGGCTGGACAGGAGCGGCGGCTCGGTGTCCGGCGGCAGTTCTACCGAGGCGATCCGCTCGGCGACGAGCTGGCGGGCGCGCTGGTAGTCGGCGTCGGCCTCGAACTCGATGACCACGGAGGCCACGCCGAGCGTGCTGGTGCTGCGGATGCGGCGCACGTCGGGGAGCCCGCCGAGGGCGACCTCCATCGGGACGGCGATGGCGGCCTCGAGCTCCTCCGCCCCCATCGCCGGGTTCTGGACGATGACGTTGAAGATGGGCGTGGAGAGGTCCGGGAAGACGTCCCGGTTCAACGAACGGAGCGCGTCCGCGCCGAAGAAGGTCCCCGCGAGGACGCCGATCAGGACGAGCAGCGGCCGGGCGAAGGATGCGCGGACGATGCGCGCGACAATGCCGGTGTCGGCGGGCTCAGTGGTCATGGTGAGCCTCCCCGCCGCCCTGGCGCTTCTCGGCCTCGGCCTTGAGCAGGAAGGCCCCGTCGAGCACCACCGTCTCCCCGGCGGAGAGCCCGGAGAGGACCTCCACGGCGGAGCCGAGGTCGCGTCCCCGCCCGACCGGGCGGATCTCGTAGGTGTCCTCGTCCTTGGGGACGAACACCACCCAGCCGCCGCCGAAGCGCTGGAGCGCGGCGGCGGGCACGGTCACCACCGGATCTCCAGAGGCGGCCGCGTCCACGGTGGCGGTCGCGGCCATGCCGGGCCGCAGGTTCGGGTCGGGGGCGAGGTCGAGGCGCACCGCGACGGTGCGGGAGGTCACGTCGACCTCCCCGCCCACGCGGGAGACGGAGCTGGCGAAGGTGGAGCCGGGGAGCGCGGAGAGCGCGACGTCGGCGTGGCCGCCGGGCTGGAGCCGCACGGCGTCGCGTTCGAAGGCGTGGGCCTCCACCTGGAGCCGCGTGAGGTCCGCGACCCGGAAGAGCACCTCTTCGGCGTCGACCACCTGCCCCACCGAGACCGAACGTTCGAGCACCGTCCCGCCGATGGGGGCGCGCAATGTGAAGCGCCCGTCCACCGGATCCGGAAGCGCGGTTCCGACCCCGAGCGCAGACAGCGCGGCCTCCGCGGAGCGGAGCTCAGCCGAGGCCACCGCGGCGTCCGCCTCGGCGGCCTCGAGTTCGGCGCGGGAGACGACATCTCCGAGCCCCCGCTTGCGCTCGAGCGCGCTGGTCGCGCGCAGGGATTGAGCACGGGCCCCGAGCAGGTCCGCGCGGGCCCTGCCCACCTCCACGCTCTCCAGGTCCACGAGCGGATCCCCGGCGGAGACCGACGCCCCGGTGGCGACGCGCACCCGCGCCACGCGGGCCGGGAGCGGCGCCGCGACCGTGGCGAGGGCATCCTCGTGGACCACCACCTCGCCGAGCAGCACGACGCGGTCCGCGCCCGCCTCGGCGCGAACCGGGGCCGTGCTCACGCGGAGATCGCGCTTGAGGTCCGACGACACGCGCAGCTCGCCGCCGGGTGTCGGCGCGACCTCCGCCGCGTGCTCGCCGGGCGCGTCGTGGTCGTCATGGTCGTCCTCGTGGGGGACGCCGCCCCCCGGGCTCCGGAGGTCGCCTCCGCAACCCACGAGGCACAGGAACAGGGAGAGGAGCAGTCGGGCGGCGTTCATGGCGAAGCCTCGCGAAGATCAGGGGGGAGGAGGGCGGGATCGGACGCCGCGAGGAGCGCGTCGAGCTCCGCGTGCACGACGGCCTGTTCGAGGGAGATCGCGGACATCGCGCCGTCGAGAACCTGCTGTCGGAGCAGGGTCGCGGAGCCGGGATCCAGCTCCCCGCCGGCTTCGGCCTTGTCGATGGCGTCCAGCGCGGCCAGCGCGTCCGCCACGGGGTCACCGGCGAGTCCCGCACGGGCATCGCGGCTGTTGCTCGCCGCGCCGCGGGTCGTGACCCGTTCGGCCTCGGCCAGGCGCGCCGCCGCAGCGGCCTCGGCGCGGGCGACGCTCACGGCAGCGTGAGCCGCCGCGCGCCCGTCCGGGTTCGCCTTCCACAGGGGCAGCGTGACCTGAAGGGTGGGGCCGGCGAAGGTGGTGTCGCCCTCGCGCTCCACCGACGCCCCCACGCCCACGACCGGCAAGGTAGCCGCGCGCTCGGCGCGCAGGCCGGCGTTCGCGGCGTCCACCCGACGCTCGGCGGCGAGCACGTCGGCGCGCTCCGAGGCGCCGAGCGGGTCGGGAGCTGCGTCTCCAGGCGACCCCGAGACCTCCACCGTCGCCGCGTCCGGCACGAAGCGCGCGAGGGCGACGCGGGCGTCCGTGACGGCGCGCTGGGCCTCCACCACGGCCAGCGCCGCCTCGGCTTCGGCCAGGCGTGCCAGCCGGGCATCGAGCTCGGGCAGGTCGCCCGCGGCGACGCGGGCCTCGATGGCGACTCGCCGCGCGTGCGCCTGGATCAGCGCCTCGGTCGCCAACGACCGCCGGGCCTCGGCGGCGGCGAGGTCCGCCCAGGCGGCGCGCGCCTCGGCGGCCACGACCAAGGCGGCGCGCTGGCGGTCGAACGCGGCGGCCTGGACGACCGCGAGCGCAGCGTCGTGACGAGCCAGACCCTCACCGGACAGCGAGATGGGCTGCTGCACGGACGCGCTCCACCGGGGCTCCACCACGGAGACCTCCGTGCTGATGGTGGGATTGGACTGGAGGAAGGTGGCCGCGCGAAGCTGGCCTTGGGCCTCCTCCGCCGCGGCGACCGCGGACAGATAGACGGGATCGTGGGTCAGCGCGGACCGGGCCGCGTCTTCGGCGGTGAGCCCCTGGGCGGAGGCGGCACCGACGAGCGCGACCAGCCCGGCCCACAGTGGGCAGGAGAGCATGGCGAATCTCGGGATGAAGGGGAAGGGAACGCCGGATCAACCGGCGGACGCGCGTACTCGCACCTTCACGCTCGGGGAGGCTGCCAGGGAGGGGGTGGGGCCCGCTCGGGGGGCCCCAGCAGGGCGAGGGGCCGGAGGCGGTCGCGGGTGCCCCGAAGGCCGGACGGTGTCCACGCAGGCGACGGTGCGACCCGAGGCATCGGGGCGCAACAGCCGCAGTGGTGCATGTCGCCGTGACAGCCCGCGTCGTCGCACCCCTCGCCGCAGTCTTCGCCGCACGACGCCGCCGCGATTTCAGCGGAGTGGGCCTCGGCGAGAACGAGGTCCACCGCCTCGGCGAGGGGGGTCAGCCCAGCGATGCTCAGCGTCACGAGGAGCACGCGGAGCCAACGCCGAAAGCGCGCCCGATGTCCGCGCCAGAGGCGAGGGACGAGGGAGGACGGCGCTTGACGGGCTCCAGGACGGGCCATACGAAGGCTCATATGATGACTCCTTCAGATATGTCAACCGAGGTCGAGCACGACGGTTGCCGGGATCGGTGCGACGTGGAGGTTGTCCACGCGGGCGAAGTCGCCGCCGCGCGCGCCCGGACGCCGGATGACGGGCGCCTGGCTCGAGCGGTTGAACTCGCGGCCATGCTCTCCAACGAGACCCGGATCCGCATCGTCGCGGCACTCGCCGGCGATCCCGGCGTGCCGCCCGTCCGCCTCTGCGTGTGTGACATCGCCGTCGTCGTCGAAGCGAGCGAGACGGCGACGAGCCACCAGCTCCGCGCGCTCCGCCTCGCGCGGATCGTGATGCAGGAGCGAGCTGGCCGGCTCGTCTACTACCGGCTCGCGGAAGACCCGTTGGTCCGGGGAGCCGCCCGCGCGCTCCTGCATGGGACGACCTGATGGAGGCGCTCGTCGAGGGGGGTCCGGGCGCCGATTGGAGCCGCCGCGCCCGCGTACTGGCCGGGCTGACGATCGGCTGGAACGTGGTCGAGGGTCTCGTCTCCATGGCCTTCGGGTTTGCCGAGGAGTCTGTGGCCTTGTTCGGCTTCGGTCTCGACTCCTGGGTGGAGGTCGCCTCCGCTGCGGTGGTCTGGTGGAAGCTGACCCGCCCGTCGGGCTGCGCCACGACCCGCAAGTCCCAGGAGCGGACGGCCACCCGGTGGATCAGCGCGCTGTTCCTGGTCCTCGCGGGCGCGACGACGGTGGGGGCCATCGCCCAGCTCACCGCGGGCCACCACCCCGCGAGTACGCTCCCCTCCCTGGTAGTCAGCGTCGTGAGCCTCGCGATGATGGGCTTTCTCTGGCGCGCCAAGAAGGCCGCCGCCGCCGCGCTCGACAGCCGCACCCTGGAGATGGACGCCGCGTGCTCGCTCGCCTGCATCCAGCTCTCGGCGGTGCTCTTCACCGGAAGCCTTCTGTACCTCGTCCTCCCTGACCTCTGGTGGGCCGACGGGCTCGCCGCGCTCGCGCTCTCCGCCTTCATCGGGCGCGAGGGCTGGGAGGGATGGCAGGCCGCCAAGAAGGCTGATTTCGCGGGGGGATGCGGCTGCGGGGGGTGACCGGAACTGGGGAGCGGCGGAGGCCGGACGACCCCCGGGACCGCTGGCGAGGTCCGACGGGGCGCTTGTTGTCGCGGCCATGATCGCGCCGGGCGGCGGCGTCGCCTGCCTACGCCGCCGCTTCCACCCCGATCTCCCCCCACGTCCCGAGCGGGATCGCCTTCCGCATCCCCGGCCGGAGCCGGAGCGCGAACTCGGTGACGGTCCCGCCGTGCCCGTTGTCGTTGGTGCGCGGGCCGGCGGCCTCGCCGGTCGCGAGTTCGACGAGGAGCTGCTGCCGGACGAGGTCCACCGCCGCCGGGGGCACGACGAGCACGAGCACGCCGCGGAGGTTGTAGAAGCCGAAGCCGCCGAGGAGCTTCACCGGCACGGTGATGCCCTCGCCGTCGGGGATGGCGATGGGGTACACGTCGACCACGCCACCGAGGACGGGGCGCTGAGTCTTCGCGCCGATCATCATCGGGGCGAGCACGTCGGCGAGGTCGACGCCGAGCAGCGCCTTGAGCCCGTCGAAGGCGAAGGGCCCGAGGCGCACGGCCGTCGTGGGGACGGTGAGGTTCACGCGGAGCGCGGTCGGATCATTGGCGAGGGCGCGGTTCATCCCTCACCCCCGTCGCGGCGCGCACCCGCGGGCAGCACCTCGGGGACGACCACCTCGGGCTCGTCGCCGTGCCCGTGGTCCTCCTCCTCGGCGTCGTCGTAGTCGGCGGCGTCGGCGAGCTCGCTCGGCTCGTCGCCGTCCGCGTCGTCGTCCTCCGCCGGCTCATCGCCGTCGGTGTCGTCGTCGTCCTCGTCGCCGGCGACGCCGCCGGCCGCGGGGCCCGACTCCATGAGGTCGAGCATCTCCTGCTGCCCGCGGGCGATCACCACGAGGGCCTTCCGCACGCCGGGGAGGTGCTTCAGCGCCGCGAGGGCCTTCGGGTCGAGGGCGGCGAGGCCGCGCTCGATGCCCTGGAGCGTGGCGTGAATGTCGGCGAGGGCCTGCACCTGGCGGAACGCGAGGTGCGCCTGGTGGAACGCCTGCTCCTCGGGCTCCATGTCGGCGAAGGCTTCGGCGGACTCGAGCAGCGCGTCCTGGGTGCGCGCGTCGAAGCTGTCGGCGTAGAACTTGTCGATGACGGCGGCCCACTCGGGGCGGACGGGCGGCTTCTTGTCGGGGCGGATGCGGGGAAGGCGGCTGGTCTCGGGCATGGGAGGCTCCTGGTGCGGCGCGAGGCCGCGTTGGGGTCAGTGGACGAGGTGGGGGCTGGCCGCGTCGGACGGGCCGTGCGCGGCGACGAGGAGGATCTGAGCGAGATCGCGGCGCATCGCGGGATCGCGGAGCATCGCGAGGACGTGGGGGTCGCGCAGCGCGGCGGAGAGCTCGGGCGAGGCGCGGAGCACGTCGGCGACGGCGACGGCATCGGGCGGCACGCGGAGGCGGCAGAGCGCCCACATGCGAAGCACGGCATTCATGCTGACGAACAGCGCGCGACGCAGGACGCGCGGCGGGACGGGTGGGGCGGACGGACGGGGGGCATGCTCCTTCACGGGAGTCTCCTGGGGTGGGCGGTGGGCGAGGGATCAGGCCGCCTTCGGCTCGTCCTTCGGCGGTTCGTTGGCGGGGGGCGTCTGCGCGTTCGCCGGGGCCCCCGCGTCGGCGGCCTGGGCCGCGAGGGTGAGCAGCTGCGCGAGTTCCTTCCGGGTCTTCTCGTCGCGGAGCATCTGGCGCACGGCGGGGGACTTGATGGCGTCGGCGAGCTCGGGGGAGGCGGTGACGATCTCGGCGAGCTCCGCGAGCTCCGGGGACACGCCGAGCTTCGAGGCGGCGATGGCGCGGCCGAGGCCGCCGAGCTCGGCGATGAAGGTCTTGCCCAGCTCCTCCCGCACCCGGGCGCCGGCCGCGTCGTCGCGCTCCTCGCGCTCGGCCTGCACGAAGCCCGTCCGCATGTTGATGACCTGCGCGGTGAGATCCTCCAGCACCTTCTGGTTCCGCAGGATCTGCGTGTTCTGCGTGGTCATGATGGTGGCGTGGTGCCGGGCGAGGTTGTCGTACCCCTCCTGCATCATGTGGAGGTGGTGGGCGACGGCGCCACCGAGCGCCATCCAGACGCGCCCCTCGGGGATGGCGTCGAGCATGAGCATCGCCTCGGCGACCTTGTCGCGCGGCTGGGCGGCGGCCTCCGGCGCGCCGACGCCGGGCCGAACGGGGGTGCGCTGGGCGTACGCGGGCCCCGGCGCCGGCATCATCGGCGGGGGGCGGCGCTCGGTGGCGCCAGCGTCCTGCTCCTCGTCGTCCCAGTCGGGATCCTCGCAGGAGAACCGCACCGAGAAGAGGAGCTTGTCGCCCTTCGGGCTCCACACCGAGAGCTTGAACTTGCACCGGCGGAGGCCGTTCATGTTCGCCCCGGCCTGCTCCCGCACCCAGCGGTAGGCCGCGGTGGCGAGGTCGGCCGGCGTGGGCTCGCCGGCGAGTGACTGGAGCGAGGGGCGCCGGTCGTCGGGCTCGTCGAGCTCGCCCGCCTCGGGGAACTCCTCGTCCTCGCGCTCGTCCCGGTCCTCGGGCTCGGCGTCGACGTAGGGCCGGAGGTCGCTGGGCGTGAAGTCGACGCGCGCGAGCTTCTCGGTGTGGTGCCGGTCGGTGACCTCGGCGAGGATCAGGTAGCCGATGTCGTCGGCGAGCTGCGCGAGCCGCTTCTCGGCGGGGTCGAGGTCGTGGAAGAGGAAGGGTCGCATTCGGCTCATTCCGTAGTTGATGCAGCGGCTTGCATCCGCTTCCCTAAAGTAGCGTCGAGGCTCCTGTACGGGAGGGCGGAATCACTTGCCGCCGCTTGCCGCGCGCCGTTGCCGCGCTGGCCGCCGACGGTTGCCGCGCTGGCCGCCGTGGCTGGCCGCGCTGGCCGCGGTTCTCCGCCGGGTTGCCGCGAGAGCTGACCGCGCTGGCCGCGCCTCGTCGTTCGGTTGCCGCTTCCGCTGGCCGCGCTGGCCGCGTCGCGAGGCGGACTTGCCGCCCGACCAGTCGCGGTTGCCGCGGAGGAACGCGCCCCGACGCGGCAAGCGGCGGCAAGGGAAACCCACTTCCACCCGTCACTTCGGCGCGCAATGTGGTCGGTGTCGGCCGGGACCACCCGGCGCGCTCCGAGCCGGGCCGGCCGGCCCCCATCCCCTTCACCCGTCCGAGGAAATCTCCCCCATGTCCACCGCCCTCCAGAAGGCCGTCAGCGGCGAGAAGGTGCCCGACAGCAAGAAGAACAGCGTCATGAACGAGGCGCTCGGGAAGCTCAAGAGCGTGGGCGGTCGGCTCGCGAAGATGAAGGAGGTCGGCGAGAGCGTCGCCGACGCCGTCATCGCGACGGCCGAGACCCAGGGCACCGTGTTCGCGGCCAGCTTCGCCGAGGGGTACTTCGGCGAGGAGAAGATGGACGTCGGGCCGGTGGACATGCGGCTCGGCGGCGGCCTCGTCGTCGGCGGCTACGGACTCTACCAGGCGATGTCGGGCAAGGGCGGGAGCCACGCGCTCGCCATCGGCAACGGCCTCCTCGCGACGGGCATCGGGCGCATCGGCCGCCACGCCGGCAAGGCGCTGGCCGAGAAGAAGAACGCCCCCGCCGCACCGCCCG
>JBMOQZ010000109.1:0-2712 GCA_049322475.1 Myxococcota bacterium
GGCGGCGAGCGACGGCGGGAGCGCGGCGCCGGCGGTGACGGCCGCGACGATCGCGTCGAGGGCGAAGGAGGCCACGAGCGGGACGTCGTCGACGGCGACGTCGACCCGCGCGAGGCCCGGCTGGCCCGCCCGCGCCGCCGCGTCCGCGGCGCGCGCCCGTACGCGCGGCTCCGGGTCCTCGGCCAGCATCCGCGCGAGCAGATCACCCGCGGGCTCCTGCCCCTCTGCGAGCCGCCGGCCGAGCCCGTCCGCGATCGTGGCCCGCACGAGCTCCGACGGGTCGCCGAGGCGGGTGGCCACCCACGCGAGGCACCGTTCGCCGGGGACGCCGAGGGCGATCTCCGCGGCGCGCGCGCGCAGCAGGAAGGGCTCGCGCCCGTCCTCCTCGGCGGCCGCCTCGGCGATCCAGTGCCAGGCGAGCTCGGGCTCGAGCGAGGGCGCGACGCCCAGCGCCGCGCGCCGCACCCAGGGGTCCTCCTCCCGGGCGCGCACGAGGCCCCGGAGGAGGCGCAGGCCGCGCGCGCCGACGGCCGCGTCGCGCGCGAGTTGCCCGGCCGTGGCGCCGGCCAGCGCGGCCACGGCGGCGCGCCGCGTCGGCGCCCTCGCCTCCCGCTCGGAGACCTCGCAGAGGAGGGCCAATGCGCCCGACGTGTCCCAGGCCTCGGCGCGGACCTGCGGGGCGAGCCCGCCGAGCGCGCGGACCACCACCTCGAGGCGGGCGCCGTGGACCTCCACCTCGTGGGCCTCTCGCTCGAGGAGCGCGTCGAGGTCGAGGTCGCGGGAGAGCGCCGCGAGGTCCCCGCGCAGGCGCCTCCCCGCCGGGACGGTCTCGCGGAGGTGCCGGGCGAGCACCTCCCGGCGAGCGACGCCGACCGTCACGGACGCGTGCTCGCGGAGCGCGTCGGCGCGGTCCTCGGCGCGCGCCCGCGCGACCCGGCAGTCGCCACCGGCGCGGACGAGCGCGGCGGCGGCTGCCTCGGGGTCGTCCACCCGCAGGTCGGTCCGTCGCGCGAGCCAGGCGATCTCGTCGCCGCGGAGGCGCGCCGTCAGCGGGTCGAGCCAGCCGGCGATCGCGCGGGCGTGGGCGTCTCCGGAGGTCGGTCGGGAGCGGACGAACGGGTTCACGGGGGACTCCGGAGGGTGCGGAAGGGCTCGCTGCCGGGGGGGAGGTCGTGGAGCCCGCGCCCGCCGGGGAGCAGCAGGCGCACGCCCAGCCGGGCCTCGGGGCCGCGCTGGATCCAGCCGGCCTCGCCCCACACCGACACGCGGAGGTGGCGCGAGGTCCACCACCAGGCCTCGGCGCCGAGCGCGGCCTCGGGCCGGATCCCGCCGCGCGCGCGGTGGGCGTCCGGGAACCGGGCGGTCGCGCCGACGCGAGGCGAGACCAGGGCGAACCGCCCGATCGCGAGATCGGCCTCCGCCCAGCCGGCGAGATGGTCGATCGAGGGCGCCGTGTTGCTGGTGGCCCGCCACCCCACCTCGGTCGTGAGGTCCCGGCCGGGCTTCGCCACCCAGGCCGCGCCCAGCGAGAGCCTCGCCGGGTGCTCCTTCCCCCATGCGGTCCACACCTCCGGGTCCGCCGCCGAGGCCGGCGCGGCGCTCCAGTACCCGGCGCGCAGGCTCCCGTCGGCGCGCAGCGCGTGGCGCGGGGCCAGCGCCCACGCCTGCCGCACGCGCCCGACGCCCGCGACCGAGGCGGCGCCCACCGCGCTCCCCGCGCCCTCGACCCCGGCGCTCGCCCAGCCCCCGTCCCAGGCGACGCCCGCCCGGGCCTCGCCACCCGCGGACCAGCCCGGCCCGGCCGCCCACGCCTCCGCGTGCGCGAAGGCGAGCCGCCCTCGCTTCATCCACGCGACGGCGAGCTCCGTGGCGTCCCAGGCGCGCGCCGGGGTGCCCGCCACGTCCCGTCGCTGGGTGAGGGCCACCTCGAGCGTGCCGGCCCGACCGGGGACGTCGCGCGGGGGCGAGCCCGGGAGCACGAACCGCGCCCAGAGCGGCTCGAGCGCCGTCGCGGGGAGGCGCGCGGGCGGCGGCGGCGGGCGGGGCGGGGCCGGCGGCGGCGGGAGCTCGGTCAGCGTCGCGCTGGCGAGCAGGAGGTCGGCGTCTCCGGCGATGCGGACCCGCCCGGGGCCCTCGCCCGGGATCGCCACCACGCGCTCGCCGTCGATCTCGACGCCGTCCACGTCGGCGCGCCCGCGCAGGACCTCCACCCGCAGGAGCGCGGGCCGGGCAAGGACGAGCTCGATCGCGCGCGCCGGGGTGGCGCGGAGCGCGAGCCGCTCCGCGCCGGGCGGCACCGCCGCGCCGTCCGCGGAGAGCCGGACCACGAGGGCTCGCCCGCGACCCGGGCCGCCGACCTCGATCTCGGGTTCGCCGCGGACCGCCGCGAACGCGAGCGTCGTCGGCGAGGCGCCGTCCGGCACCCGGACGACCCGCGACTCGCCGTCCACCCGGACGTCCACCTCGCACGCCCGGCCGGGCCCCTCCTCGTCCCGGCAGAAGAGCGCGACCTCGATCCGGGTGCCCGCCACCCGCGCGACGTCGCGGGTGTCGCCGCGCAGCGTCAGGGACTCCCCCTCCGGCCAGGGCGAGGCCAGGATCGCGTCGCGGGCGCGGCGCCAGGGGCCGGCCGGACCCTCGGTCGGCGTCACCGCCACGGGCACGAGGCCCGCCGCGCGATCGGCGCGGGTGATCGGCGACCAGCGCAGCCGC
>JBMOQZ010000110.1:0-22819 GCA_049322475.1 Myxococcota bacterium
CCCCCGGCCTGATTCGAACAGGCGACCGGCAGCTTAGAAGGCTGCTGCTCTATCCAGCTGAGCTACGGGAGCCGACGCTCCTCCGGTATCGCTACTCGAGCCACGCGGCGAGGTCGGCGAGGGCGTCGTCGCGGGTGCCGGGCGCGATGTTCTCCACGCCGAAGCCGACCACGACGACGCGGCCGTCCCAGCCGACCGCGGCCGCGCCGCCGGTGTCGTAGGTCCAGATCACCTCGTCGCCGTCGAGCACGTCGGGGTAGTCCTCCGGGTAGGCGCTCCCGAAGAGCCACTGCGCGAAGCCGTCGGTGCCGGCGTCGTCCTCCACGAATTCGGCGTGCAACGTGTCGGCGAGCCAGTCGGGGTCGCTCGCGTAGCCCACCTCCGCGCCGGAGACGATCAGCGTCCCGCCGCCGTCGACGTAGGCGGAGATCGCGGCCATCTCGGCGTCGTCGAAGGTTCGGTCGGCGGTGGACTCGTCGCCGAGCAGCCAGATCACCTGCGCGTAGTCGGCGAGCGAGACCTCGCCGAAGGCGACGGCCTCGTTGGACACGCCGGAGCAGCCGCCGCCGAGGTCCTCGCAGACGTCGGCGGCGAAGGCGTGCGTGGGCTCGGTCCAGCTGCCGTCGAGCACGCGGTCGAAGCCGTCGACGACGAGCCAGCGGTCGCCGTCGCCGGGGTAGGTGTCGGAGGGGGCGGACTCGCCGTACGTCGCGTCGACCCGGACGAGCCGGACGAAGGCGTGGGCCTCCACCGTCGCCTCGCTCGACGTGGTGGTCGCGAGCGGGTCCCAGCGGTCGCCGTTGTCGCTGCCCTCGACGCGGACGGTGACGGAGTCGCCGCTCGGGTCGGCGCGCCAGCGGACGGTCGTGTCGGCGCCGTCCGAGGCCACGGAGCGGAGCTCGGGCGCCGTCGCGGCGATCGGGGGGAGCCCGCTCGCCGTCAGCCACCGCGCGAAGCTGCGCTCGTCGGTGGGGGCGTCGCCGTGGGCGCTGGCCTGGCGCCCGATCGTGACGGACGCCGCGTCCAGCTCGCGGTCCGAGAAGGCGGTGCCGACGCCGAGGTCGGCGAGCTCCCCCGCGAGGGCCTCGTTCTCCGCCTCGGTGCCGCCGCCGTCGGTCCAGCTGGAGCGGAGCACGCCGCCGCCCTCGGCGAAGGACCGGAAGACGTCGGCGCGGCCGTACAGGGCGTCGAAGAGGTGGACGGCTGAGACGGGCAGGCCGCCGAAGTCCACGACGTCCGCGGCGGCGTCGTAGCCGCCGGAGTGGGCGGTGATCGCCGCCAGCCCGATCGCGGGCCGGTCGACGAGCCCGTCGCGGTACAACACGGAGACCACGTCGCGCGCGAGCGTCCCGAAGCCGCCGGCCTCGCCCAGCTTGCCGAAGTCGGAGTCGGCGGCGTCGACGGGGCCCTGGGGCACCACGAGGACGGCGTCCCGGCCCGACAGCGCGTGCTGCGCCTCGAGGTGGTGCGTGGTCAGCACCTCGGCGAGCGTGGTGGAGTGGCCGTGGAGGTGACAGACGAGGTGGACGCCGGCCTCGTCCGACAGGCCCTCGGGGACGAAAAGGAAGACCGAGCTGTCGGTGTACGGCGCGTCGTCGTGGGGGAACGGCGCCGACGGGAGATCGACCGTGGTGGAGCGCCCCCACGCGGAGGTGACCCAGCTCGCGTCGGGGAGGTCGGGGTCGCCGATCACCGCCGCGAGCACGATCTCCACCGTGCGGCCGTCGACGGTGAGCGTGGCGGTGCCGGCGAAGATGCCGGCGCCCTCGCCGCCGTCGTAGTGGACCTCCAGCGCGCGCTCCTCGCCCGGGCCGAGGGGACCGAGGTCGCCCTCGACCTCGAAGCGCGAGGGCAGGTCGAACTGCAGGTTCCCGGAGGACCCGCCGCCGCCGCCGTCCCAGACGCGCAGGGCGGCGGAGGGCACGGGCTCGCCCTCCACGACGTAGGGGAGCGCCACGTAGTCGTCCGCGTGGAGCGAGAACCCCTTCGGCTTCGCTTCCGCGGGAGGTTCCTGTTCGCAGGCGGCGAGGAGCAGCACGGTCCGAAGGGTAGCCTACGCGAGCGCGATCGCCCGAACGATCAGACGGTCGCAGCCGTCGCGGATCGGGCCGCCCGCATAGTCGCCGTGCAGCGCGTCGACGTAGAAGCCGGCGGCCTCGCAGAGCCACTCGACCTCGCGCGGCCAGAGCAGGCGGAGGCGCAGCTCGGAGGTGGCGACCACGGCGCCGTCGAGGACGTACCGGTCGACGAGGCGGAGGCGCTGCTCGACGGCGCTCCGGTGCACTTCGCGCGTGCGCCGCGCGGGGCGCCCGTCCACGAGGCCCTCCCAGGCGGGCTTCTCGGGGGTGTGGGGCACGGCGAGCAGCGCGGGGTCGGGCATCGGGAGGTCGAGCGTGAGCGGGGCGCCCGCGGCCAGCGCGCGGCGGCACGCGCGGAGGCACGCGAGCTGGTCGGCGCGGGTGTCGAGGAAGCAGAAGGCCGCGTTCGGGACGAGGACCTCGGCGAAGGCGCCGAGGTCGAAGGCGCGCATGTCGCCCTCGACGCGCCGCCAGTCGCCGCGCCCGCGGGCGAGCATCGCGGCGGAGCGATCGAGGCCGGTGATCGCCCGGGGGGCGAGCCCCCGGCACACGCGCCCGGTGCCGCACCCGAGCACGAGCAGCGGGCCGGCGACGCCGTGGCGCGCGAAGTACGCGACGTCGGCGCCCGCGCCCTCGAACTCGGCGTCGTAGAAGGCGGCGATCGCCGCGTACGGATCGCTCACTTCGCGGGCACCCGCAGCCGCATGCCCGTGTAGATGACGTTCGGGTCGGGGCCCACGACGTCGCGGTTGGCGGCGTACAGGTCCTTCCAGCGGTCGCTGTCGCCGAGCACGCGGGCCGCGACGAGCGAGAGCGTGTCGCCCCGCTTGACCACCACCACCCGGCCCGTGTCGCTCTCGTAGTCCTCGGCGGGGCCGGCGGCCGCGAGCCAGCGCTGCTCGAGCGAGGCGAGGAGCCCCTTGTCGCCCAGCTCGCGGAGCACGCCGTTGACCTCCTCGACGAGCTTCGTGTCCTCGGCGCGCGCGGCGACGTTGTAGGTGGCGACGTTCAGCGCGTCGTCGGCGACGCGCAGCTGCTCCCCGAAGCGCGCGAGCTCGTGGCGGGCGAGCGGGCAGTCGTAGATCACCGCGTCGAGCTCGCCCTTCGCCATCTGTTCGAAGTAGCCGTAGTCGGAGAAGAGCCGCCGGTCGTAGCTGGCGCCGACGAGCACGTCCGCGAGCTGCTTCGCGACGGGGTCGTCGTACATGGCGACGCGCTTGCCGCGCAGGTCGGCGACGGACTTCACCTTCGACTTCGCCGGCACGACGAGGCAGAAGCTGTACTGCAGGTAGGAGACCGAGAAGGCGAGGCCCTCGTAGGCGGCGCTCGGGCTCACCTGGCCGATGGCGAGGTCGGCGCCGCCCTCCTTCAGGCGCGTCGCGAGGTCGTCGAACTGGGTCGGCACGATCTGCGCGGGCACGCCGATCGCCCCGGCGATCGCCTGGATGATCGCCCACTCGAAGCCCTCCCAGCCGCCCTCGGGCGAGGCGACGAGGAAGGGCGCGGCGTCGGGATCGGCGGCGACCCGCAGCTTGCCGGCCTCGCGGACGGCGGCGAACCCGACCGCCTTCGGGGCGGGGGGAGGTGGGGGAGGCGCGGGGGTCTCCGTTCGCGCGCACGCCAGCGCGAACAGACCCATGACGACGAGCAGGCGCTTCATCGTCGCGGACTAATTCGCCCGGTCACTGCTTGTTGAGGGCCCAGGAGTACTCGCCGAAGGTCACGGTGTAGCCGCCCTTCTTGAGCATCTCCGCCTTGTCCGGCGCGTACTTCGAGACGAAGTTCACGGCGGCCTCTGCCTTCCCGTCGAGGCCCGGCACGTCGAAGTAGGTGGCGCCGTACTTCGCGGTGAAGTCGTCGCCGTACCAGTCGAAGATCTTGTTCACGACCACTTCCGTGGGCGTGACCTTCTGCGTGGAGGCCCACCGCTTCGCGGCGGCGTCGAGCTGCCCGTCGAGGCCCTGGGCGGTGAAGACCTTCGGCGAGAGCGGGGGGCACCCGAGCGAGGCGCAGTTCACCGCGGCGTGGATGCGCGGGTCGCCTGTCTTGCGGAGGTTGTCGTTCTCGATCTGGTTGAGCGTCATCTGGACGCCGCCGACGTTGAACTTGCGCGTGTCCCACACCTTGCCGCCGTCGAGCTTCATGATCGAGTCGAGCGGGTAGTTCGTCACGATCGTCTCGATCGTGTACGCGTTGTAGGCGTTGATGAGGAACGCCTTCTTCTCGTCGCCGGCCAGCGACGCCAGCGGCGTGGTCTGCACCACCTTCAGGTAGGCCTGGAGGTCCTCGGGGTGGGCCTTGATGTTGGCGTAGTTGACCTTCCCGTTGGCGAGGTTGGCGTCGTACACCTTCTGAAGGGCCGTGTGGTCGACCGCGAGGGCGGGCAGGGCGAGCGCGAGCAACATCCGGGTCTCCGTGAGCGTGCTCCATGCTAACGCGCATCGGTCGAACGACGTTCGCGTACGTCTGGTAGCATTTCGTCATGCCCCTCGCGCTCGTCGTCGCCGTCGTGTCGCTCGCGCTCGTGACCGCGATCGTCGTCCACGTCGTCCGGCTCTCGCCCGACGCATGAAGTTCGCGTCGGAGTTCGACGCCCGCGCGTTCCACGACGGGCCGCCGGCGATGTTCACGATGGACGTGCGCGGGGAGCTGCGGGTCGACCCCGAGCGCACGCGCGAGATCGGGCTCCTCGGGCCGCTCCCGGCCGAAAGGGAGGTCGCCCACTACGTCCTCGTCGACCGCGCCACCGGCGTGAAGATGTACGCGCTCGTGACGCACCCCTCGCTCGCCGAGCGTCAGCCGCGCGCCGACGCGCGGCGGTGCGCGAGCCACGACGAGGCGGTCGCCGAGGTCGCGGCGCAGTGGGTCAGTCGACGTCCAGCCGGAACTTGAGCTCGGCGCCGTAGGCCGCGCCGATCGGCAGCGAGCGGCCCTCCTGCCGGGTCGCGACGTACGCGGTGGCGAAGAAGCGGTCGGTGAGGCGCCGCTCCACGCTCGCGTACCAGTCCGCGTCGAGGCCGGAGGACAGGCTCTTCTCGACGGTGAAGTCGAAGCCGTTCCACTGCTTCTCCGCGACGAGCCGCAGCTCGGACGAGAGCACGTTGCTGCCGCGCTCGCTCACCCCGCTGACGAGGTTCCAGCGGTCGATCACCACGAGGTCGAGGCGCGTGAGCGCGGTCTGCTGGAGCAACAGGTCGCCCGTCTCGGCGACGAGCGCGGTCCCGAGCCCGCCGTAGCGCTCGAGCTCCTCGCGCGTGACCCCGAAGAGCAGGAGCGCGTTGATGTCCGCCTGGGCGAGCCAGGGGTCGGACGTCGTGGTGGTGCGCCAGTCGGAGAAAGGGCCGCTCACCTGGTAGGTGATGCGGTAGTCCTGCTCGCGGCTCGTCAGATCGGTGGTGAGCAGGATGTCGAGGAGCGGGTCGTAGGTGTACGGGTCGAGGTAGCGGAGCTCGCCACGGAGCACCTCGAACTCGCGCTCGTGGAGGTACACGCGGCCGCCGGGCTCGACCTCGATCGTGCCGACCATGCCGACGCGCGAGGTGTCGCCGACGATGCGGAGATCGGCGCTCGCCTCGGCGTCGGCGACGTTGTTGCGCAGGTGCACGGTCTGGTCGGCGGCGATGGCGAGGTCGAAGGCGAAGTACTTCTCCGTCTCGACCGGGGCCGCGCCCGTCAGGCGCTCCTCGCGCAGCGAGAGGACCATCGCCTCCCAGTCGACGCGGTCGCGGAAGACCATGTCGTCGACGCGCACGCGCCCGGAGAGCAAGAGCTCGCCGACGGGCCCGTCGAACGCGAGCTCGGCGTCGCCTCGTACGGGCGGGAGCCAGTCGAGGTACTGCACCTCCACGTCGCGCAGCGCGCCGGCGAGCGCGTAGCGGCGCGGGATCCAGCCCTCGGCCTCGATCGTGCTCGGCTCGCCCTTGAAGCGGCCGCCGCCCACCTGCGCGGAGACGTCGCGGATGCGGTAGCCGTCGGCGCTGGCGTCGACGTGGGCGCGCAGGCCCTCGAACTCGGCGGGGAAGTACCCGGTACGCAGCGTGGCGTCGCGGAGGTCGAGCGTGGCGCGCGCCCCGGCGTCGTCGATCGCGAGGGCCACGTCGCCGTAGCCGCGCGCGGTCTGCAGCTCGGGCACGACGGCGCGCGCGAGGTCGAGGTCGACCTTTCCCTCGCCGGCGAACGAGACCTCCCGCGCGCTCGCGTGCCCGGAGAACGACAACGCGGTCCCGTCGTTGCCCTCGAGGCGGATCGTCGGGATGTCGATGCGTTTGCCGTGCACGTCGATGTGCCAGGGCGCGGGGTTCGAGAGGGTGTGGCCCGACCACGACGCGACGGCGTGGTCGATGCGCACGACGGCGTCGGCGGGGGTGGGGTTGTCGCCGAACCGGCCCGCGAGATCCACCGAGCCCGTCAGGGTCGCGGTGATCGGCGATCCGTCGGCGCCGACGGCGTAGAACACGTGGGCGGGGAACTCGTCGAGCTTCGCGGAGAGCTGGTAGGGCTGCTCGCCCCACAGGCCGAGGGTGCCCTTCGTGGCGAGGGTGTCGCCGACGAGCTTCCCGTCCCAGGCGAGCACCCCGTCGTGCGTCTCGAAGTCGACGCGCGAGTCGCCCATGCGCGCGCCGGCGTAGAACACGTCGCGCGTGGCGAGGCGGCCGCGCGGCTCGGGGTCGGTGAGGGTGCCGCCGATCCGCGCGTCGAGGACGAGGTCGCCGGTGAGGGGGAGCGCGAGCGGCGCGAGCGAGTCGAGCCGCTCCAGCGTGGCGCCGTCCCACAGCACCTCCACGTTCATGCGGAAGCCGCGCTTCACGGAGCCGCGCGCGAGCACCGTCTCCTCGTCGCGACGCAGGGCGAGCCCCTCGACGGTGAGCTCGCCGTCGTCCATCCAGGCGGTCGCGTGCCCGATCGGGAAGTGCTCGCCGTAGACGTCGGCGTCGCGCAGGTCGACCGAGACCTCGCCGTCGAGGTGGTAGGGCTCGCCGGAGAGCGCCGCCTGCGCGGTCATGCGCGCGTCGGCGCCGCCGAGGTCGACCCAGACGCCCGCGACGTCGGAGACCCACCCGTCCGCGACGTAGACCTGCGTGTCGATCCACATCGGGTCGGTGAAGGCGATCTCGAAGTCGCCGCGGTAGTCGGTGCGCCCGCGGGACGCCCGGATCTCCGAGAAGCTCAGGCGCTCCATGTCCGGGCTCTCGAGCCGCGCGGTCAGCCGATCGGCGATGGGGAGGCCGAGCACGACCGCTCCCGCGACGTCGATGTCGGCCCTGGCCGTGAGGTCGGTGTAGGGGCCGCCGATCCAGCCCTCCACGCGGGCGAGCCCGGCGAGCCCGGCGTCGCCGAGCGGGGCGAGCTGGGCGAGGTCGACGACGGGGAAGCGCACGTCGACGGAGAGGTCGCCCTTCTTGTCGAAGGGGATGCTCGCCCGGGCCCGCCCGGCGCTGCGCTCGCTCACCACGCGGTCGGCGTCGAGCACGAGGTGGTCGGCGTCGAAGTAGAGCTGGCCCTGCACGGTGCCGGCGAGCGGCCCGAGCATGCGCGCCGACGACGGCGACTGGACCGGCCCGTCGTTCACGACGAAGCGCGCGACGTTCACCTCGAAGGGGCCGCGGAACTCCAGCGGCTCGATGGTGCCCGCCACGTGGGTCTCGACGTCGCCGCGCAGGTCCACCCACGGGGTCGGCGCGGCGCCGATCTCCTGCAGGATGCGGGCGAGGCTGACGTCCTCGGCGAGCGCCTCGCCGGCGATGGTGCCCGCCTCGGGGTCGACGACCGCCTTCGCGAGCACCTCGCCGTCGCCCCACGCGACGGTGAGGGGGTCGACCACGATCTCGACGGGCGGCCCGTTGCGGAGGGCCCAGCGCCCGTTGGCGTCGCCGATGCGGGTCGCGCTGACGGGCTCGCCGCTCCAGATCACGAAGTCGGTCCAGGCGAGCGCGCCGCCGAGCTCGGGCGCGGCCGTGGTCCCGCGCAGCTCCGCGTCGACGTGGACGGCGCCGTCGACGTAGCGGGGGTTGCCGGGGTCGCGCGTGACGCGCGCCAGATCGAGGCGGAGCGACACGTCCGCGTTCAGCGGGCCGTCGCGGACGGCGGCCGCGTGGCCCTCGACGCGCAGGGCGTCGAAGTCGAGGAAGAACGCGGGGACGACGACGCGGTCGGGCGCGAGCGTGAGCCCCGGGAAGTGGATGTCGGCTGCGCGCTGCTCGAAGTCGCCGGCGACGACCGCGACGGACGCGACGGCGAGGTCGGTCCGGGCGGGATCCGCGGCGGGGCGGGCGTCGACGTCCTCGATGGCGACCGTGACGCCCGCGCCCGTGAAGGAGAAGCGGCCGTCGGTGATCCAGAGCTCCTTCCAGGGGAAGGTGTCGGCCGTCTTCTCGGTCGCCGTCTTCACGCCCCGGAACTCGCGGAGGCCGTCGGCGTCGAGGTGGAGCGCCAGCTCGGGCGACTCGAGCTCGAGCTTCTGGAGGACCGGCCGCCAGCCGTCGAGGCCCGGCTGCAGGCGGACCGTGCGCGCGGCGGCGACGCGCTCGCTCGTGGCGGGGTGGGTGACCTCGATCCCCTGCACCTCGACGTGGGGCGGGAGGTAGCTCACCTCGATCCGCCCGATGGCCACGCGCTCGCCGATGGCCTCCTCCGCGGCGGCCTCGATGGCGCGCGCGGCCGTCCGCGCCACGAGGTCGCTCTGCACGAGGAAGAGCAACCCCGCGATCGCGGCGGGGATCACGAGCCATGCGAGTCGGCGCCGGCGAGGGCGAGCCATCCGGGGAGGCCTATGCGGGGGGAAGGGTGCTTGCACCGTTCGGACACCGCCGATAAGAGAAGCGGCGATTGCGGGTGTAGCTCAGTTGGTAGAGCACGAGCTTCCCAAGCTCGGTGTCGCGGGTTCGACCCCCGTCACCCGCTCCATTCTTCCCCTCGTCGGCGCGGCCCCCGTTCGCGCGGGCCCGGACGAGCCCGACACCGAGAAGGCCCCGGGCGTCGACACGAAGACGCGCACGGACAAGCCGAAGATGTTCAAGTGCGTGTTCCACAACGACGACTACACGACGATGGAGTTCGTCGTGGAGGTCCTGATGTCGGTGTTCCGGCGCACCCGCGTGGAGGCCACCCGCATCATGCTCTCGGTACACAAGGGGGGCCGCGGCATCGCCGGGGTCTACACCCGCGAGGTCGCCGAGACGAAGGCGACGCGGGCGATGGACCTCGCCCGGAGCCGGGGGTACCCGCTCCTCGTGACGACCGAGCCGGAATAGGGAACGCGGGTAGCCCGTTGCATGTCGTTGCGCGCAGGCGCGAACTCTCCATGCTTATCCTGAGGACACGAGGCCCCGTTCATGACCCTCTCCCGTGAGCTGACGATCGCGCTGTCCCTCGCCGTGGACGTGGCGCGGGAGAAGAAGCACGAGTTCCTGACGCTCGAGCACGTGTTGTACGCGCTGCTCACCGATCCCACCACCGCCGAGTGCCTCGAGGCCTGCGGCGCGGATCTGAAGCGGCTGGAGCAGGAGCTCGACGCCTTCTTCGACCAGATGGAGAAGCTCGACGATCTCGAGGAAGACGAAGACTGGGAGCCCGCCCAGACGGCCGCGTTCAAGCGCGTGCTGCAGCGCGCCGTGAACCACGTCCAGTCCGCCGGCAAGACCGAGGTCAACGGCTCCAACCTGCTCGTGTCGATGTTCAGCGAGCCCGACAGCCACGCCGTGCACATGCTCGAGAAGCAGGGCGTCGCCAAGCTCGACATCACCTCGTACATCGCGCACGGCGTGCGCAAGGTGCCGGTGAAGAAGACGATCACGCCGTCGCCCGCGCCGGGCTCCGGCGAGGAGCCCGCGCCCCCCGGCAACGACCCGCTCTCGCAGTTCTGCGTCGACCTCGTCGCCCGGGCCGCCGCCGGCAAGATCGATCCGATGATCGGGCGCGAGGCGGAGGTCGAGCGCACCATCCAGATCCTCGCCCGCCGCCGCAAGAACAACCCGCTCTTCCTCGGCGACCCGGGCGTCGGCAAGACCGCCATCGTCGAGGGGCTCGCGCTGCGCATCCACGAGGGCAAGGTCCCCGAGCTGCTCAAGACCGCGCGCATCTTCGCGCTGGACATGGGCGCGCTGATCGCGGGCACGCGCTACCGCGGCGACTTCGAGGAGCGGCTCAAGGGCGTGCTCAAGGCGCTCCAGGGCAACAGCGACGCGATCCTGTTCATCGACGAGATCCACACGATCATCGGCGCCGGCGCCACGCAGGGCGGCTCGATGGACGCGTCGAACCTGCTCAAGCCCGCGCTCGCGGGCGGCGAGCTCCGGGTGATCGGCTCGACGACGCACGCCGAGTACCGCGCGGCCTTCGGTCGCGACCGCGCGCTCGCCCGTCGCTTCCAGACCATCGACGTCACCGAGCCGTCCGTCGACGAGTGCATCCTGATCCTGCACGGGCTGCGCAAGCACTTCGAGCAGCACCACGGCATCACCTACACGGACGAGGCCATCGACGCCTCCGCGCGCCTCGCCGCGCGCCACATCAACGACCGGCACCTGCCCGACAAGGCGGTCGACGTGCTCGACGAGGCCGGCGCCGCCGCGCGCCTGCACAAGCCGGGCTCGGTGGTGGACGTGCCCGAGGTCGAGGCGGTCGTCGCGCGGATGGCGCGCGTGCCCGCGCGCACCGTCAGCAACGAGGAGAAGGAGGACCTCGCCCGGCTCGCGAACACGCTGAGGGCGCGCCTCTTCGGCCAGGACGAGGCGATCGAGACCGTCTGCCAGACCATCAAGCTCAACCGCGCCGGCCTCGGCAACCCGAACAAGCCCGTCGGCTGCTTCCTGTTCTCGGGGCCCACCGGCGTCGGCAAGACCGAGCTCGCCAAGCAGCTCGCCGAGGTGCTCGGCGTCGCGTTCCTGCGCTTCGACATGTCCGAGTACATGGAGAAGCACACGGTCAGCCGGCTCATCGGCGCGCCTCCGGGCTACGTCGGCTTCGAGCAGGAGGGGATGCTCACGGGCGCCGTCAGCCGTACGCCCTACTCGGTGCTCGTGCTCGACGAGATCGAGAAGGCCCACCCGGACATCTACAACATCCTGCTGCAGGTCATGGATCACGCGACGCTCACGGACAACAACGGCAAGAAGGCCGACTTCCGCAACGTCATCGTCATCATGACCACCAACGCCGGCGTACGCGAGGCGGCCCAGGCGAGCCCCGGCTTCGCCCGCGACGCCGGGCTGACGATGGGGCGGCGCTCGTCGGACGCGGTCAACCGCACCTTCCCGCCCGAGTTCCGCAACCGCCTCGACGCGCACGTCACCTTCGGGCCGCTCGCGAAGGAGACGGTGCTGAAGGTGGTCGACAAGTTCGTCCTCGAGCTCGGCGCCCAGCTCGCGGCGCGCGACGTCACGCTGCAGATCACGCCCGCGCTGCGCGAGTGGCTCGCCGAGAAGGGCTACAAGCCCGAGTACGGCGCGCGCGAGATGGGGCGCGTGGTGCAGGACTACCTGAAGAAGCCGCTCGCGGACGAGCTGCTCTTCGGGCGCCTCTCCCACGGCGGCAGCGTCGTCGCCGACCTCTCGGCCGACGACGGCGTGGTGTTCCGCAGCGAGCCCGTCGCCGCCGACGCCTAGCCCTTCGCGGCGAGCGCCTCGCGCGCGCGCCGCACGTCGGCCTCGGACACCTGGAACGCCTCCGCCAGCACGCGGTCCGGGTGTCGGCCGATCAGGCGAGGGAGCGCCTCCCAGACCTTCGGGTGCGGCGGCTGGCGCGGCGGGCGGGGCACGCCCAGCGTGAGGCGCAGCCACGCGACGCGCGAGGCGTTGATCTCGTAGAGAAGCGCGAGGGCGCCGTCGTGGAGCTGCGGCAACAGGTCGAGGAGGCCGGGCCAGCGGGCCTCGGCCTCGCGCCTCGCCACGAGGGCCGGGTCCTCGGGGGGCGCCGCGGCCTTGCGCTTGAGGGGCTCGAGGGTGGGCAGGTCCGCGGCGACCGGCGGGCGCGCGCGCCTCGGGCGGGCCGCGTCGGGCGCCGTGGGGGGCGCCTCGCCGGGGTCCTCGCCCTCGCGAACGTAGATCTGGGACCGGAGGCGGGAGATCTGCGCGGTCGTCAGGAACCATCGTCGTGAGAGTTCGGATGGCCGGGTGTTGGCCATCGCGGCGACCAGGCCCGGATATCGTCGTTCGAGACTATCGATGAGGGCGGCGATCGCCGGCGTAGGCACCCGAGCCTTCCAGGGCATGAACGCATCGTAGTACACGACGCGCCGCGTCGGGAGCGCGCCCCTCTCCGAGGCGCGTGGCGTCGGCACCGCGGACACCTGGCGAACACGCGGGAGGTCACCTGCCCGCGGCGCGCGCAGCCCGACCGGTCGTGCGCGCGGTTGACTGGCGCGCCCCCGGCCCCATAGCATCAGCCTCCGAAGCAGAGGACAGTGCATGAGCAAGGCGCAGCCGTTCGTCGTCCCCGAGGGAGTCGTGTTCGTCGTCGCCGACGACGGCGTCGTGATCGAGAACCGCGGGGACATCCTCCTGCACACGAATTTCGGGCGTCCGCTGAAGAGCATCGTGAGCCACGAGGGGTCCGTGGAGATCCACGCCGACATCCACGGCGGCACGATCTCGGCCGCGCACAACGTCGCGTTGCACGGACACGCGGAGGCCGCGCGCATCCACGCGGGCGGCCACGTCTCGGTGCACGGCGACGCGAAGGCGAGCGACATCGAGTCGGGCGGGGCGGTCGAGCTCCACGGCGCGGCCACCGTCGACCGCGTGAACGCCGGCGGCGCCGTGACCATCGCCGGCGTCGTGCAGGCGGGCACCGTCCGGGGCGACACCATCCACCTCAAGGGCGGGACCATCGCCGCGAAGGGCCTGCAGGGCGCGCGCGCCGTGCACATCGGCGCGGCGAAGCTGACCGTCGACGCGGTGATCGCCCCGGAGGTGCACGTGGACGCGCAGACCGCCGGGCGCGTCACCGTCATCGAGTGCCAGAACGAGCTCGGCCCGAACGCGATCAAGGGCGGCTTCCGCCTCGCCGACTACGCGGAGATGTTCGGCGACCCCAAGGCGTTCCTGACCGAGCGCGGGCTCAACGCGCTGGGCGACGCCCCGCCGCCCGCGCCGGCGGCCCCCGCGCAGACACACATCCCCGCCAGCCCGACGCTCGCGCCCTCGCACACGCAGCCGCCCCCGCCCGCGAAGGCGAAGAAGGAGAAGCCCGCCCCCGAGCCCTCCTCCGAGGGCCCGCTGGAGATCATCGAGCCATCTCCGGTCCCCTCCCAGGCGCCGCCGCCCTCGGAGGAGGTCCAGATGGAGATGGACGACGAGCCGGTGTCCGAGCCCGCGGGGACGCCCGTGATGGCGAACGTGCCCGAGCACCCGCTGCACAAGCAGCTCGTCGACGCCGTCTCGAAGATCGCCGAGTGCTACGCGGACGCGGAGCTCCCCCCCGCGGTGAGCCACCTCCGCGGGCTCATCGACACGCGCAACTACGACAAGGTGCGCGGCGAGATCACGACCATCTGGTCGGACCTGCTGAAGTTCCACCAGAAGAAGGGCATGCGGATCCAGCACCAGGTCACGACCACCTTCAACACGATCAACACGCTCGTCAAGAAGATGTGAGCGGTTGCCCGGCTCGACGGTGGGCAAGTAGAATCCCCCACCGTCGAGGCGCCCGTCCATGACCCTGTTCTTGCTGGCCGCGTGCAATTCCTACGAGGTCTTCCGCGTCACCGGCTTCGAGCAGTCCAGCTTCTCCAACGACGCCGACATCCTCTTCGTCATCGACAACTCCTCGTCGATGGAGGAGGAGACGAGCGCGCTCGCGCTCAACATCGAGGCGTTCATCAACAAGCTGACGAGCGCCGAGGGCGCCAACGTCCCGCGCGCCACGCTCACCGACGCCGTCGGCAACTACCTGCGCGAGACCTCGGGCGAGACCCTCTTCATCGACTACCAGCTGGCGATCACCACGACGACGACGGACATCAACGCCGACGGCGTGGGCAACCAGCTCGACCCGGGCGAGGCCGGGCTCTTCATCGGCGACGTCATCCAGCGCTCCGACGAGGACCCCGCCGGCACCTTCCGCCAGCAGATGTTGTGCAACGCGACCTGCTGGAACGAGATGGAGCTCGCGAGCGACCCGGACGCGGGCTGCGACGTCGGCGACGAGGTCACCATCGAGTACCTCGACTGCATCTGCGGCGTCGACGCGTGGAAGGACCACTGCGGCGGCGGCGACGAGGAGGGCATCGAGGCCGCCACGCTCGCCATCTGCCGCGCGATGGAGCCGCCGCTGCCCGACTCGTGCCTCGAGTACGTCGGCGAGGGCAGCAACGACCCGGTCCCCACCGTGCTCGGCGACGGCTACGACGACCCGAACGAGGGCTTCCTCCGCGAGGGCGCCACCACCGTCGTGGTCATCGTGACGGACGAGGGCGACGGCTCTCCGCGCGTCGCCACCGGCGACCCCGACGTCGAGCCCTACGTCGACATCTACGAGGACGACTTCGAGAACCCCGTCCGCTTCGCGGTGATGGGCCCCGCGTGGGACGGCACCGACGGCTCCTGCCTCGAGGGCGCCCAGCCCTGGGCGGTCGAGCGCTACCAGAACGTCGCCGCCGAGTCCTTCGGCATGTACGCGCCGCTCACCGACATCGAGTCCGGCTGCACCCCCATCGACATCTCCACGAACCTCGAGTCGATCGGCGAGCTCCTCTCCACGCTCATGACGCTGTTCCCGCTCCAGCAGACGCCGGACGCGGCCTCGATCGAGGTGTGGGTCGACGACGAGGAGGTGGGCGCCGCCGAGCTGCTGTCGGGCTCGCCGCTCACCGGCGACGCCGAGTACGGCACGGGCTGGACCTACAACGCGGCCTTCAACGCGGTCCAGTTCCACGGCGAGGCCGTGCCCGACTACAACAGCGACGTCCGCATCTACTACGTCCCGCTGGGCGGCACGCCCCGCGAGATCCCCTTCTGAAAGGCAGGTCTGCTCCATGATGTTCGCGCTCGCGACCCTCGCGCTGGCCGAGGACCCGGTCGATCTCGGCGTGCTCAAGAACTCGGACCTGCGCGTGGTCCAGAAGGTGCTCTACACGAAGGAGAAGCGGCTCGAGCTCGGCGCGCACCTCGGCGTGCTCCCGTTCGACGGCTTCACCGTGGCCCCGCAGCTCGCGGCCACCGGCACGATGCACCTCACGGAGCAGTTCGGCGTCGAGGCTCAGGTCGCCGGCGGCTACGGCATCCCGAACGCCCGCTACACCCTGCTCGCCAGCGATCTCTACGGCGTCGCCGTCGAGGCCTACCGCTACCTCGCCAGCGTCCAGGCCGACCTGCAGTACACGCCGATCTACGCGAAGATGAACCTCGGCAACGGCGCCATCCTGCACCACGACGTGTACGTGCTCGTCGGGGTGGGCGCCACGCTCGAGCAGTCCGTGCTCCCGTCGGCCGACCTCGTGTTCGCGCCGACCATCCCCGTGGGGATCGGCACGCGCGTGTTCCTGAGCCAGAACACCGCGCTCCGCGCCGAGCTGCGCGACAACCTGATGATCGAGTCCCGCAAGCAGTCCGCGACCACGGCCTTCAAGCAGAACGTGGCGATCACGGTGGGGCTCTCGTTCTTCGGGAAGGCGAAGTGAAGCGCCTCGTCTGGCTCGCGCTCCTCGTCGCGACGCCCGCGCTCGCCAAGCCCGCGAAGGAGCCGACGAAGGCCACCGCGGTCGCGCCGCCCGTCGCGAGCGCGCCCGCCGCGCCGAAGCCGCCCACCGAGGAGGAGCGCGCCGAGGTCTTCAAGGACTACACCTACGAGTCGGGCACCGGCCAGAAGGCCCGCGCCGCCGACGCGCTCGTGGCCATCGTCGACGACCCCGCGAAGGCCGTCTACCACGCGGACGCCTACGCGAAGCTCGGGGACCTGCTCGCCGGCATGGACCTCCCCTACGCGGCGCTGTGCGCCTACGTGCGCGCCTACGAGGCGGCCGGCGACGCCGACCTCGACATCGTGGGCCCGTCCGTGCCGAAGGCCATCGCGCTCGCGGGTCGCGTCGGCGACACCGCGCTGCTCGAGGCCCCGTTCAGCAAGAACCTCGGGCTCGCCCGCACCGAGGACGTGCGCGGGCTCATGGCCTACCTCGCCGCGCGCGAGGCCTTCCGCAACGACAGCCTCGGGCTCGCCAGCAGCATGCTGAAGGTGGTGAAGGAGGGCGATCCCTTCAACCCCGAGGCGCGGATGCTCGAGGCGGTGATCCTGAACCGCCAAGGGCGCGCCGACGACGCGCTGAAGCCGCTGGAGAAGGCGCAGAAGGCCGCGCGCGACAAGGGCGACCGCTTCCAGGCGATGGTCACGCTCAACACCGCCCGCACGTTCTACGGCGGCGGCAATTTCGCCCGCGCCATCCAGTACTACGCGGCGGTGCCCCGCGCGAGCGAGCTCTGGCCCGAGGCCCAGTACGAGCGCGCCTGGGCGCACTTCCGTGTCGAGGACCTCAACGGCGCGCTGAGCGTGCTCTACTCGCTGCACACGCCCTTCTTCGCGGACTGGTACCTCCCCGAAGCCGACCTGCTGCGCATCTACTCGATGTTCCTGATGTGCAAGTTCCCCGAGGCGGACAAGGAGATCGGGGCCTTCCGCGCGTACTGGGCCCCCATCCACGCCGACCTGAAGGCATGGGGCGGCAAGTCCGACCGCGAGAACTTCGATCTGGTGCGGACCTACCTCGACACCGGCGACACGGGCCCGCTGCCGAAGATGATCCTCCGCCCCTGGGGCGACGAGGAGCGGATCGTCGCCGCCATCACCGCCTACGAGTCCGCCGAGGACGAGATGAAGCGGATGAAGGGCGCCGCGGCGAACCCCTTCACCGAGAAGGCGAAGGAGTGGGTGCAGGCCCGCATGGACGAGCTCGTGAAGGACGAGGGCAGCCGAATCCGCGAGCGCATCGCCGCGCAGGAGGAGCAGGTCGGCCAGATGCTCGCCGACACCGAGATCTTCGGGCTCGACATCCTGCGCATGAAGACCCAGCTCTTCGAGCAGGCGGCGAACATCGGCAAGATGCCGACGGCCGAGCGCAACGTCAAGCGCGAGGACCGCCTCCGAAAGGGCTGGCGCGAGTGGCCCTTCGAGGGCGAGATCTGGGCGGACGAGCTCGGCTACTACCGCGTCACGGCCGAGCCGGAGTGCCCGGCGAGCATGCGCAAGGAGTCGCTGGACTAGTCACTTCAGGCAGTCGGCGAGCGCATCCGCCACGACCGCGTGCCCGACGGGCGACCAGTGCCCGTCGAACCGGAAGTAGGGCGCCTCCCCGCGCGCGACCGCCGCGGCGAGCGGCGGCGTGAGGTCGCACCCAGCGATCCCCAGCTCGCCGAGCAGCCCGACCACCGCGTCGCGCGGGTTGTTCACCTCGGGGCCCTCCACCCCGAAGAGCTCGAACGTGGTCTCGGCGACCCACGGGTCGACGGCGAACGCCGGCGGCGCGACGGCGACGACGAGCCGGTCTCCCCGCGCGCGCGCCTCGTCGCGGAGCTGGCGCAAGGGCTCGCGCGAGTGGCCGACGAGGTTCTGGAGCCGTTGGCGACCGCCGGCCGAAAAGGGCAGGAGCTCGTCCTTGAAGCGCTTGCCGTCGAAGTCGGTCGCGAGCGTGTGGCGCTTCATCGCGACGCGCGCGTACGCGAAGGCGTAGCTGTGGGTGAACAGGAACCGCGTGACCGGGTCGGTCGACACCTCGGGCGGCGCGTGGCCGCCGGGTCCCTGCCCCGGCGGCGTCGGGTTCTTCAGCATGTGCGGGACGCGCTCGTTGTCCTCGAGGTCGTTGCCGAGGAAGTACACGAGCACCGCGGTGTCGGCGCCGGTCCGGTCGTCGAGCTCGCGGTAGCGGCGGAGCGATTGCCACGTCGACCAGCCGTCGACGCCCGCGTTGATCACCTCCACGCCCTCCTTGACGCCGAGGCGCGCCGCGAAGGTGTCGGCCTCCGCCACCTGCGCGGCCATGACGAAGCTGTCGCCGAGCGCGAGCCACTTGCGCCCGCTCCCCGGCTCGGGGCCCCGCGTGGAGAGGCTGTTGATGCGGATCGGCACGCGGTAGCCCAGCGACGCGATCTCGCCGGTGAAGCCCGCCGTCGGCAGCGTGAGGTACGTCTCGGAGAAGGTGTACATGCCCTTCGGCGTGAGGTTCGGCGCCGCGAAGAGCAGCTGCTCGCCGGGGGAGGGCGTGACCATCCGCGCGGCGGCCTCGGCCGCGCCGACCCCCAGCAGAAGCCCGCCGAGGAGCGCGAGCGCGCGGCGCCTCACGGGTCCTTCGCGCAGCGGAAGCCGCTGGTCTTGCGGCGGAGCTCGACGAGGAAGCCGTTGCGCTCGCCCCCGGGGTTGGGGCGCAGGTCGAAGAAGTAGGCGCCGCCGCGCACCGCCGCGTAGAGCCCGGTCTCGCCCGTGTGGGGGTCGACGATGCGCTCGCCGGCGCGCTCGCCCGCGAACTCGTCCCACGAGCGCACGCGGATGTCGGCGGTCCACTCCCACGCGTTGCCGAAGGCGTCGAGCAGGCCCCAGCGGCTCGCGCCTTCGGGGTACGCGCCGACCGGCGAGGTGTACTCCCAGCCGTCGGAGTCGTCGTAGTTGGGGGTCTCGAGGCGTCCGTGGTTGAGCTTGTCGGGGTCGTAGTCGTTCCCCCACGGGAAGGTCCACTCGTCGTCCGCGGGGCCGATCGCCGCGAGCTGCCACTCCGCCTCGGTGGGCAGGCGCTTGCCGGCCCACTCGCAGTAGGCGCGCGCGTCGTACCAGTTGGCGAGCACGACGGGGTGGTCGCCCGTCGCGGCGGGGTGGTCGCCGCCGGACCAGTTCCAGTGGTCGGTGTCGGCCCAGGGCTCGGCGACGAACGGCGGGCGGTAACCGGTGTCGTCGAGGAAGAGCTGGTACTGCGCCTGCGTGACCTCGGTCACGTCGATCAGGAAGTCGCCGACGACGACCTCGCGGGGATCGAGCGGATCGGGCATGGGGCGCGAGTTCGTGCTGCGGTGCTGCCCCGGGGCGAGCCCGAGGTCGGGCGCCTCCACGCGGCCGCCCGGCAGCGGGACGGCGGGCGGCGAGCCCCCCGGCAGGGAAGGGGGGCCGGGCGGGGGCTGCGGCGGCGCCTGCCCCGGCGGCGGCGGGACCGACCCGCCCGGCGGCGGCGGCGGGCCCTGCGGCTGGCCGGGCGTGGGCGCGTTCCCGTGCTCCTCGATCACGACGGGGAACGTGAAGCCGGGCACCGGGTCCGCGCGCTTCCAGCCGAGCTTCACGACGTCGCCCGGCACGCGGACCATCGCCGCCCCGCGCGCCTGCGGGAGGAGCTCGGGCTTCGCGCCGCAGGCGATCAGGGCGAGTAGGAGCACCGGAACCCCGTCGTGAGCCGCACCGTGTCCGGCTCGGCCGGCTCGCGGTGGGTGCACGTGCAGTAGCTGGGCAGGTTCATGAAGGAGCCGCCCCGGAGCGTCCTCCAGGGCGTCGACGCCGTGTTCACCGGGTCGGTCGCCGGCGCGTCTTCGTAGAACGCCGCGTGGTAGCTGTCGCGCGTCCACTCCCACACGTTCCCCGCCGCGTGGAGGAGCCCGAACGGGGAGGCGAGCGAGGGGTCCTGCTGCGACACCGGTTTCGTGTGGACGTCCTCGATCTGCCCGAACTTCCCCTCCTTGAACCACACGGCGGCGAAGTCCTCGGAGTCGCCCCAGGGGTACTTCCCGCGGCAGGCCGCGCGCTCCCACTGCGCCTCCGTCGGGAGGCTGCCGCCCTTCCAGCGGCAGTACGCGTCGGCCTCGTACCAGGTGACCGCCACGACCGGGTGGTCGGCGGTCCGCCCGGACGCGCGGAGCTTCGCGCCCGCGCCGTCGGGGTGGGCCTGCGCCCACGTCCAGCCCTCCGGGGTCCACCAGCGCGCGTCGCCGTAGCCGCCGCCGTTCGCGAACGCCTCGTACTCCCCGACGCTGACCTCGGTGCGATCGATGCGGTAGGGTGACAGCCGCACCTCGCGCACGGGGCTCTCGTCGGGCGGCCCCCCGCTCCCCATCCGGAAGCTGCCGCCCTCGACGGCCACGGGTTCCGCGAGCGCGAGCGACACGAGACCGAGCATGCCGCCTGACTCTATCGCACTCCTCCTCGTCGCCTGCAGCGAGCCCGACGTCCCGGCGAAGCCGACGTCGCCCGCGCGCCCGCAGCAGGGCCCCCCCGGCCCGCCGCCCGGCCAGAACGGCCCCCCGGGACCGCCGCCCGGCCAGCCCGGCGGCTCCGGCGGCGCGATGCAGGACCCGACGGGCTTCCCGGCGTTCCACGACCTCCCCGCGCCCCCGGGGCCCGCGCCGCAGGGCCTCGGCGCCTTCACGAAGCACCTCGCGCTGGCGACCCGCCCGGCGGGCGGCTACCGACCGCAGGTCGCGGTCGGCCCCGACGGCACGCTCCACGCCGTGTACTACGACCGCGTCGACGCCGGCGACGTCATCCGCTACCGCAGCTCGCGCGACGGCGTCACCTGGACCGCGCCGGAGACGGTGAGCTTCGGCGAGGGCCGCAACTGGGGCCCCGACCTCGTCGTCCGCGGCGACGGCAGCGTCGTCGTCGTGTTCGACCACGCCGAGAAGGACTTCCGCTCGCGCGGCTGGTTGCGCGTCCGCACGGCCGAGGGCTGGGGCGACCTCACCCCGCTCACGCCGGACGGCGAGCGCGAGATGGGCAGCGGCCACGTCGCCCACGCGACCGGCGACGACCTCGCCTACGTCTACATCGCCAAGCCCCTCGGCGAGCGGAACCGCTTCGTCGCGACGTGGACGTGGCGGACGAACGGCACGTGGTCCGACGCGCAGGCCTTCAGCGACGGCACGGACGACGCGTGGCACACGAACGTCGAGCGCCGCCCCGACGGCAGCGTGCTCGCCGGCTGGGACATCGGGAAGGGCGGCGGCGAGACCACGCTCTACGTCGCCGAGGGCCGCGACGGCCGCTTCTCCACGCCGGAGGACATGACCGCCACGAGCCACCCGGGCGAGCGCCCCAACTTCGCCTTCGCGCCCGGCGTCGACTGGGTGACGTGGTTCCACAAGGTCGGCGGCGTGCCGCGCCACGTCTACGTCCGCGGCGGGAAGCCCGGCGCCTGGGGCGAGTCCGTCGAGCCCTCCGCGGGGCTCGGCGGCTATCACTTCGATCCCGACGTACAGATCAACGAGGATGGGGTGCTGTGCCTCGTCTGGGGCTGGGACGGCGGGCAGGACGCCGAGCTCGTCTACTCGCTGAACCGCGGGAGCGGCTGGGAGCCCGCCCGCAAGGTCGCCGAGGTGGACTGGGGCGAGCCGGGCCTGCCGAGCATCGACGCCGACGCGACGGGCGCGTTCCACGTCGTGTGGAACCAGGGCGTACGCGGAAGCAACGAGGTGTACTACGCCAAGCTCGTGCCCTGATCACAGCGCCTCGCCCAGCTCCGCCAGCGTCTCCGCGCCCTCGACGTCGTGGAGCTTGAGCACGAAGCCGCCGGGGAACCGGTGCTTCGTCGCGACCTTCGCCCCCGTGGCGAGCGTGATCCAGCCCTCCCAGGTGGCGCGCGCGCCCTCGAGGTTCGGATTCTTCGTCCACGCCCGCCACGCGACGGGGAGCCCGTCCGCGCCGACCTCCCAGACGTAGGTGTCGCCGGGCGTCTGGCCGCCCTTCTCGTAGTGGACGAGGAGCCCGCCGTCGACGAGCGCCCGCCGCGTCCCGGGATCGCGGAGCTTGACCACCGGGTTGAGCCAGAAGCTGTCGGTGACCCAGTGGCGGTAGGCCTCCTGCCCGACGTTCGCCTCGCCGATCCAGCTCGTGGGCACGGTGCGATCGAGCCCCGGCGCGCGCACGCGGACGCGGCCCTTCACGCGGTCCCAGACCAGCTCCCGCCCGTCCACGCGCCATCGGAGGGCGCCCGTGCGGGCCCAGGCCTCGGCGTTCACCGCGGCCAGCATCCGGTCGGTCAGCGCCTCGGCCTCCGGACTCGGCTCGCCCGTGGGGCGCCCGGCGGCGGCGGCGAGCCCCGTGAGCGCGACCAGCACGAGCAGGACGACGCGGGCGATCACGGCGACAGGGGTACACCCGCGGCCGCCGGTACGCCACCATCCGCTGACGGAGGCGCCATCCGCCACCACCGCAGCGTCCCCTCCACGGTCCCCGCCCCGAACGCCCGCTGCAACACGTCGCGCAGCGCGTCGCCGCCGGCGGTCCGCGCGGCGAGGTCCTCGTGCAGCACCACCCACCCGTACACGGCCCGGACGCGGGCGACCCCCTCGGCGGAGAGCGGGCGCGCCGGTCCCGACAGGTTGCCCGGTCCCCCGGGGAGCGCGCGGAACGTCTCGGGGTCGCCGGTCGAGCCCGCGCGCGCGTCGGGCTTGTACGGCACGGGCCGGCGATGCACGGTCTGGAACCAGAAGTACCGGCTCGTCGCCATCGTCGTACCCACCTCCGCGGGGAGGTCGAGCACCGCGCGCCGGTCGGGTTCGGCGGCGACGCGCGCGTAGAGGGCGGGCACGTCCGTGGGGGAGGTCGGGAGGGGCCACCGCGCCGCGCTCGCGAGGACCGTCTCGAGCGAGACGGCGAGCACGACGGCCGGCACCCAGCGGGGCCGGCTCGCCAGCGCGGCCCCCGCCAGCGCGCACGCGATCGCCTGGGCCCCGATCGAGAGCCGCAGCGGGTGGGTGATCGCGAGGTCCGGCAGGAGCCGCTGCAGCCACCCGAACGGCAGGGAGAACCGCATGCCGCCGGCGCGCACGAAGTCGCCGCCCCACCAC
>JBMOQZ010000110.1:22829-24392 GCA_049322475.1 Myxococcota bacterium
AGCGCGAGCGACAGGACGGCGACCCCGGCGGGCACGCGGAGATCGCGGCGCCGCCCCACCGCGAGGAGCGCGAGCCCGAGCACGCTCCAGCGCAGGTACCCGGTGTGCCGGAAGGGCTCGCCGTAGACCTTCGCGAGGTCCACCGACTGGAAGTCGCCCGGGGTGACGTACACGCGCGGGTCGACCGCGTTGTGGGCCACGAGCTGCGCGTTCAGGTCGCTCGATCG
Source organism: Myxococcota bacterium (assembly GCA_049322475.1). Lineage (GTDB taxonomy): Bacteria > Myxococcota_A > UBA796 > UBA796 > SXON01 > JBMOQZ01. The sequence continues at coordinate 23,057 of JBMOQZ010000110.1, forward strand.
CCGCACGAGCGCGTCCTCCGCCGTCACCGACGCGCGCATCGCGGCGAACGCGGGCCCGCCGATCGCGAGCGCCACGACCCCGGCGATCGCCGAGCCGCGGACGTCCCGCGAGCGCGCGGCCCACCACGCCGCGACCAAGAGCCCGGCGGTGGCCGCGTAGTAGAAGTTCGCCCAGACGCACGCGCCGCCGATCGCGCCGAGGAGCGCCCACCGGCGCGGCTCGCGCGTCTCGAACGCGCGCACCGCCGCCCACAGGGCCGCCGGGATCCACCCCGTCGCCGCCACCTCCGAGATGCCGTTGGCGAGCTCGCAGAAGAGGAAGGGCGTCGTGGCGTAGGCGACCCCGGCGACCCAGGCGTGGCGGCCCTCGCCGGCGAGCGCGACGCAGAGCAGGTGCGCGAACAACCCCGCCGCGGCGATCCGCGCGGTCAGCACCAGATCGTAGGCCTGCGCCGCGCCGGAGAGCCACGTGATCGGCGCCGCGAGGACCGCCCCGGGCAAGTCCACGAAGAACAGCGTCCCGCCCCCGGGCGCGCCCAGCCAGTCGGTGCGCCAGGGGAGCTGGCCGTTCGCGAGCGCGTCTGCGACGAACCAGTAGCCCCAGACGTGGTTCCAGACGTCGACGTCGGGATCGCCGAGGATCGCGGCGCCGCCCCACGCGGACGCGGTCACGAGCAGCGCGAGGGCGAGGTAGCCGGCGACGACGCGGAGCAGGCTACTGCGGGGCGGGCGCGGGGGAGGCGGCGCCCTCGGGGGCGGTCACCATCGTGCCGCCGGCGGGCGCCGGGGGCGGCGTGGCGCCGACGGGCAGCTCGCCCTCCTTCGGCGGCGGCTTCGGCCCGAGCTTGGCGATGTCGGCCTGGTACCAGGGCATCTTCTTGAGCCACTCGTTGCTCGCCCCGACGGGGATCTCGACGATGACGTCCTTGCCCGCGAGCCGCACGGGCGCGGGCGCCACGCCGCTCCAGTCGTCCTCGGTCGGGCCGTCGCCCTTGCTGTCGACCACGGCGGTGATCCAGATGTCCTTGTCGTAGGTCGCGGGCGCGGTCACGGTGAACGTGCCGTCCGTGATCTGGATGACCTCGATCACGTCGGGGAGCTTCTGTCCGTCCTGCTCCTTCACCTGCGTGAAGTCGACCTGCGCCTTCTTCGCGCCCTTCACGGTGCCCTTGATGGTGACGGTCTTGCCGTCCGCGATCAGCGAGGCGAGCCCCGGCGGGACCGGCGGCGTCGGCGCGGTGGGCGGCGCGGTCTCGGACGGGGGCGGCGCGGAGGCGGCGGCGTTCGGGTCAGCCGGCGGCTGCGCGTTGGGATCGCCCGGCGGGCCCGGCTGGGC
>JBMOQZ010000111.1:0-2667 GCA_049322475.1 Myxococcota bacterium
AGTCGCCGTAGTCGGCGACGCGGCCCGCGGCCTCGCACGCCTGCTCGCCGGTGGCGGGGTCGCCGTAGCCGTCGCCGTCGGCGTCGGTGAACCAGAGGGTCTGGCCGTCCTCGTCCACGCCGCCGTCGCAGTCGCTGTCCACGCCGTCGCAGACCTCCTGCGCGCCGGGGAACACGGTGGCGTCGGCGTCGTCGCAGTCGCCGTCGACGATCGCGTAGCCGGGGTCGACCGTGCAGGCGCCGAGCGCGTCGCCCGCGCCCACGCCGTCGCCGTCCGCGTCGGCGTACACGGTGGTGGTGACGCCGTCGTCGACCGCGCCGTCGCAGTCCTGGTCGACGCCGTCGCAGGCCTCCACGCCAGACGGCGAGATGGTGGCGTCGGTCGGCGCGCAGTCCTCCTCGTCGGACCAGCCGTCGCCGTCGGCGTCGGGCGACGTGAGCGCGGCGGTGTCCTCGGGGAGCGGGGTCGCGTCCTCTTTCGAGACGCGGCAGGCGAGGGTCAGGACGACGAGGGGGAGGAGGCGCATGGGGCGCACTGTAGAGCCATCGGGCGTCGGCTGTCAGCCGCTACCCGAAGTCCCCCTTCATCCACCCGGCGAGCTCGCCGTGGGCCGGCGCCCCGAACACGCGCTCGGTGGGGCCCTCGTCGACGAGCTCGCCGCCGTCGGGGCCGGGCCAGAGGCAGGCGCAGCGGTCGGCGAGCCGGCGGGCCTGCGCGAGGTTGTGGGTCACGAGCAGCATGGGCACGCCGAGCTCCGCGAGCGCCTCCTCCACGCGGGCGGTGGAGCGCGGGTCGAGCGCGGCGCAGGGCTCGTCGAGCAGGAGGACCTCCGGCTCGAGCGCCAGCGCGCGGGCGAGGCAGAGGCGCTGCTGCTGGCCGCCGGAGAGCCCGGTGGCGGGCGCCGCGAGGCGGTCCTTCACCTCGTCCCAGAGCGCGGCGCGCCGCAGCGCGTCCTCGACCCGGCCGGCCACCTCCGCGCGCGGCGTGCCGTGGGCGCGCAGCGGGAAGGCGACGTTCTCGCCGATCGAGAGCGGGAACGGCGCGGGCCGCTGGAAGAGGAGCCCCACCCGGCGGCGCAGGCGCAAGGGGTCCATCCCGCGCACGTCGGCGCCCGCGACGCGCACGGCGCCCTCCACGACCACGCCCGGATCGAGCTCGTGGAGGCGGTTGACGGCGAGCAGGAGCGACGACTTCCCGGCCCCGGAGGGCCCCAGCAGCGCGACGACCTCGCCCGCGGGCACGGCGAGCCGCACGTCGCGGACGGCGGTGTGCGCGCCGTAGCGCACGGTGACGCCCTCGAGCTCGAGCGCGGCGCCGGCCGGGGCGGGGACGGCGACGATCACGCGCGGACCCTCAAGAGCAGCGCCGGCGCGCGCGTGGCGAGCGCCGAGCACGCGGCGATCACCGCGACGAGCACGAGGCCCGTGGCCGCCGCCCGCGCGGAGCCTCCGGGGACGTCCACCGCCATCGTGTAGACGTGCAACGCGAGCACCCGCCCCGGCGAGCCCGGCCCGTCCGGCATCCGCAGCGACGACCCCGCGGTCAGGAGCAGCGCGGCCGACTCGGCGAGCACCCGCCCCGTGGCGAGCACCAGCGCGGCGGCGAAGGCGGGCGCGGCCTCCGGGAGCAGCACCTTGAGCAGGAGCCGCCAGCGCGGCAGGCCGAGCGCGGCGCCCGCGGTCCGGAGCGAGTCCGGCACGGCGCGGAGCCCCTCCTCGCCGAGCCGCACGAGCAGGGGCAGGATCATCACGGCGACCGTGAGCCCCCCCGACCACAACGACCAGCCCAGCCCGAGCCCCTCGCAGAAGACCGCCATGCCGACGAGCCCGTAGACGATCGACGGCACCGCCGCGAGCACGTCCAGCGCGCTCCGCAGCGCCCATCGCCCGCCGCCGTACTCCGCCAGCCACACCGCGCAGGCGAGCCCGAGCGGCGTCGCGACGCCGATCCCGATCGCCAGCACGCCGATGGTCGCGACGACCAGCGACCCGATCCCACCAGCGCGGCCGGCCTCGCGCGGGGCCTCCGCGAGGAACGCGAGGTCGACCTCGGCGAGCCCGTCCCGCGCGAGCAGCCCGACGATGCCGACGAGCATGGCCACGATCCCGACGGCGCACGCGCGCGTCGCGACCGCGAAGAGGCGGTGCCTCACCGGCGAGCCCCGAGCGCGACGGCGGACACGAGCCCGAGGAGCAGGAGCCCCGCCACGAACAGCGCCGCGCGGTGCAGCGACCCCGCGTAGGCCATCTCCATCGCCAGCCCGCCCGTGAGCGTGCGGAAGGACACGAACGGCGACGTGGGCCACGCCACGGTGTTCCCGGCGACCATGAGCAGCGCCATCGTCTCGCCGAGGGCCCGCGCGAGCGCGACCACGCCAACGGCGCGCAGCCCGGGCGCCGCCAGCGGCAGGAGCACGCCCCGCGCGACGTCCACCGGCGCGAGCCCGAGCGCGTGCGCCGCGGCGACGGGGCCGCGGTCCACCTGCGCGAACGCGGCGTCCGCGCCGATCGCGAGCGTGGGCAGCACCATGGCGGCGAGGGTGATCACGGCGGCCAGCACGGAGAGTCCGGGCGGGGCGACCGATCGGATCGCCGGGACCACCACGAGGAGCGCGGCGAGGCCCACGACCACGCTGGGGAGGCCGGCGAGCACGCCGAGCGCGGTCGC
>JBMOQZ010000112.1:0-24237 GCA_049322475.1 Myxococcota bacterium
GCGTTCTCGCCGCTCGCTGACCGCCGCGCTCGACCTAGTACAAACGCCGTGCACAGGCGTTCCGCCGTTCCGTGCCTTCTTCCAACCAGACTCGCAAAACACGTCGATCCCGCCCGTCAAACTCGGGTCGAACCCGCCGCCGAGAGGACGACGAGTGACCGCCCTGGCCCGCCAGCCCCGCGATCCCGCGGCCGCAGCAGCCCGGATTGACGGTGCAGCACCTCCTGTGGTATGATATTCGTCATACCCTCTGGAGGATAGTCATATGGCGAAAGAGAAGCTCTCGTTCACGATCGAGTCGGACGCCGCTGCGATGCTGGCGGATACTGCGGAGGCACTGGGAATGCCGGCATCTGGCGTCGTGGAACGCGCGATCCGGCACTTCTGCATCGACTACGCGCCGCACCGGCTCGAACTGTCGGTCGCCGACAACGGAGGCGTCGGGGTGTCTGTGGAGCGACAGGGCCGCTCGTTCTACACCCGTCGCCCCGTGCAGCGGGGCGCGTCCCACGGGGTGCAGGGGCTGGTGACGGTTTCGCGGAACGGCCCCCTCACGCGCGACGGCGTCCTGCGGGCGATCGACGGTGGCCGCGCGTGGAAGCCCGCGGAGGTTCGGTCCGGCGTGACCCTCGCCTACGACCACGACGGCGCGGCCGTGTGCGTCAACCACCTCCCCCTCGCGGCGGACGGCAAGCCCGACTACGTCCGGGCGTTGCTCAGGCGGGCGGGGGAGGCCGTGAACGATGCTCACGCGCTCTCGCTTCGCGACGTGGCCACTCGCCGCTGCCCGCAGTGCGGGGCCTCCGTCATCGAGGTGCGCGAGTGGACCCCGCCCGCCGGTCCGAGCGAGACGGAGTGGGTCTGCGTGATCGGGCACCACGTTCAAGTCCCGTAGCTCCGCCTGACTCCCGCACCGCCGAGCCGCGGCGGAGAACATGGCGGAGTTTTGGTGGAGATCAACCGCAGAGACGACTTCGCCCGGCGGATCAGGCCGGGCGAAGCTTGCTTTATCAGACGTTGCGTGGAAGGGACGAGGGGCAGGCATATTCGGTTCGTCGTCCGGGTGCGGTCCCGGCAGGAGGTCCGCGAGATCGAACCTGCCGAGGAGGTGCCGAAGGAGCATCGGGCCGAGGTGTGGGCGCGGTGGCTGGCCGAAGGGCGGTACCGGAGCGGGGCGGAGATCGCGCGGGCGTGCGGGGTGAGTAGGGAGACGGTGTCGGCGGCGTTGAGGGGAATTGCGGTCACGGAGTCGCATGAGCACCAGACTGCAGCCACAGCAGAATGCCGCTGACCGCGAGCGCGACAAGCAAGAGCACGAGATTGGCCACCACCAGTCCGATAAGCCATTTGACCGTCTGGGCGGTCCTGACCCGCTCACGGATCTGGTCTTCGTGCTTAGCGCTCAGCCTCTCGAGCACGGTACCCAACTCCGTCTGGAGCAAGGTGAGCTTCGCCTCCGCGGTGGTGCGAAGGCCGGCGACATCGTCCACCGCTCGCTGGTTGCCCGACTCCAGCCGCTCGATGGCCTGAAGGAACCCGCTCTCGATCTTCGCGGCCATCTCGCTGCGGAGCGCCTCGAAGAGCGCCCTCACCTCGGCCGTCGCTGCGTCCTGTCGAGTCTGATGTGCCACGCCGAGGGCAGCCATCTCGGTCGACCCGGCCTGGCGAGCTGATGCCAGGGCACCCGTAATGGACTTCACGGCGGAATCGACCTTCGCGAGCACATCGCCTGCCGCGGCCTGCGACGAGGCGCCCTGCTCTTTGAAGCCGTTCCCGAGGGCGATCTTCAGTTCCGAGGCCTCGCGGGCGGCGTCGGCACGGACATCCACGATGCCTTGCAGTACCTCGGTCGCACGCGCATCAACCTGACCGGACATCGTGTTGGCGAAGTCCGTGAAAGCACGGGCCTGGCTGCCGAGCGCGTCCGCAAGATCCTCTGCGCGTCCGAGAACGGAAGCCAGCCGCTCCGCTTGCTCGTTGCTCGCCCGCATCCAGCCCAGCACTTCGTCACGGAGCGAGTTCAACGCGGCGACCGTCGTTGCCTGCTCTTCGCGGGTGGCGGCGAGCTCGCCGGCCAAGGAGTCGAGGCGCTCCCGAAGCTCCTGAACCCGGGTCTGCGTATCTGCGGCAGCCGCGGCCTGGCTCTTGCCGGTGGCAACGACCTCGCCCAGCAGCTTGTTGATCGCGTCGAGCGCCTTCTTCTCGGCTCGCACCTGCTCGCCAAGAGTTTCGGCGTGGCCTTCCAAATTCCCGACGAGCGACTCGAGCGACTGCTTGAAGGGATCCAGCTCCGGCCGAATGGCTCGCCTCGCGACCTCCGCAACGGCGTTGCCAAGCACCTCTGCGGTCTCTTGTCGGACTTCCGTCACTGGTTTCATGACCGCGCCTCTCCCTGAAACTTCCGCTCGAGCGCATCGAATCGCCGCAGCCAAGCCGAGGCATTCTCGCGCAGCTTCGTCAGCGTTCCCGCGCGCTCCGGTGGCTCCCGCTGCCCGCACTGATCGAGCTCGGATTTGATGCCCTGAGAGATCCGACGAAGCTCTCGCCGAAGGTGCTCCACCGTTGCTGCGACCTGAGCATCGACCGCCGCAGCTCCCGTCTTTCGCGCAGCACTCCATGGCGAAGCGATGCGCTCACGATTCACCGCGACATCCTTGTCCCAGTCCTCGCTGAATATCTGCCAGACCTTCTTGAAGAAGCCGCGCCACTCGACCCGACCAACCGCCTCAAGGACCCCTGCGCTCTGGAAGAAGTCGTCCTCGAGGACGAGCGGACGGACCTCGAGGCTGCGCCCCGGCAGACGCTCTGCCAACAGCGACTTGAGCTTGCCCGTCATGCCGTCGCTCACCGCCCGAACCACTTTCTTGGCGGCCTCGTTGATGTCCTCTACCGCCGGCCCCAACGCGTCCTCGATACCCTCGAAGCTCTCGCGAGTCGTCAGGCCCTCGATCAGCGCGTCGATCTCGGCTGCCTTGGTGCCCACCACGCTTCCTACGCGCGAACCCGCCCACACGACTCCCCACTGGGTGGAGCGCTCAAAGTCCGCAGTGATGGTCGCGAGAACGCGGGCATCGTTCTGGAGCTGAAGCTCACGTGCAGCGCGCGACTTCTCATCCTCGGCCATCGCGAGCAAGCGTCTCTCGTACCGACCATGCACGTCGCCCACCACTCGGCGCGCGCTGGCAACCCACGACGCGAACAGAGGTCCGCGGCTCTGCGCGACGAATCGACTGACGTCGTTCTTGAGCGCCTGGAAGTCATCGTTCTGCTCCTGGACGACCTCGGTGAAGTACAGCTGCGAGGAGGGAATGCCGACGTCGCTGAGACTGCCCTTCACCGCTGCCCGGACCTCAGCATGGTCGGCGGCTCTGACCTGCCCTTTCATCGTGATGACGAAGAAGAAGCGCGACAGGTCAGTCTTCCCGATTCCCCACTCCTTCAGGAGTCGGAGGTTATCTCGGTCTTCGCGACCACCGGCGCGAGTGCCGAGGAAGCAGTAGAGGACCGGACAACCCTTGTCCTTGATGATCTCTCTCGCGACCTTACGGTGATGTGGAATCGGCGCATCCGTGCCCGGCGTGTCGATGATCGAAGCGTGCTGCAACAGGGGGTGATCGAAACCAACGTGGAGGCAACCGACCCGAAGCGCGACGGCAGGGTCCTCCTTCACGGCATCGAAGGCCTGGCGCAGCGTGGGAGCTTTCGGCCAGCCAGATGCGGAGCGCTCAAAGCGGCGAATCTCGACGCGAGCGGGGCATGCCCCATCGGGGAGCTTCGGCGTTCGCCAGTCCGCAAGCGAGTAGACGAATCGCGGTGCTCGGTCGGGGAATCCGAGCGCGCGCCACAGGGCTTCGAAGGCCTGCATGGGGTCACGTTGCGCCCGCCCTCCAAGAACCAGACGAGTCGCAGGCCCCTGGTCGCGTCCCATGAAGTCGAACGAACACTGACTTGGGCTGACCGCACCGTTGCGAATCCATGCGTGGAAGGCCTTGATTTCGTCGACGTGTACTCGAAGCTGTCCGGGCTCGGTCGTCTCCGACAGGAACGTGAGCGACGCGCGATCCAGCCACGACACTTTTCGGAGCACCGCCCCATCGGCGTGCTCGAGTCGGTTGACGGTGGCCGTTTCAGGTCGGACTGAGGTCGGCAGGAGCTTCGGAGCGCGATCATCGACGGGAACGCCCAGGAGCGCGTTGATGAGCGACGACTTGCCCGACGAGAAGCGTCCCAAGAGGGCGACCTCGATGCGGTCGTCGCCGACGCCCGTGATCAAGGCTGCCAGCGACTCGCGCTCGGCCTGGGTAAGCTCGAGTTCGTCGTGATCGAGGATGTTCTTGAGAAAGCCCGTTAGCTCCTCTCGTCCCTCGACGTACCGCGCACCGAAGTCCATCACGCGGGCCTTCGACGATGGGCTACGAGCGATAGAACGCTTGCCCGCTTCGACGTTGTATTGGTCGATCAGCGCTGCCACATCCTTGCGGAGCAAGTCGCGTCGCGCTCCCGGCGTGGCCGCATCGCTTCGTTCAAGCGACGTCATCAGGTCGGTCAGTGAGCGGTCCAAAGGCTCAAGGAGACCCGCATCGCGCTCGAGCGTCAGGGCACTTGCCACCGCGTGAAGCTGCTCAAGCGGATCGGCGATTCCTCGCACGGCGTGCAACTCCGCCAGTCGAGCCGCCACCTCGCTGCGCACATCGGAGCGCACTCTCCGGACATCCTCACGGTGACGCCCGAGCTGTCCAGAGGCCATCGCATCCGCGCGCAGGAGAGCAACGCACTTCCGCAGAACCTCCTGCTCACGACGCCCCTGGTCGCGCTCCGCGTCGCGCGTTCGGAACGCAACGAGCGGCACGACGAAGGGGCATGAGAGTCCCGGCAGCTCCACGAGTTCGAGCAGCGACCGAGTGGGAAGAAGCTCCTCCTCACGAATGCTCTCGACGACCGCAACCCGCTGGCGGCGCAGAAGCTCAAGCGCCTGGGCGTCAGCGTCGGTGAGGCCGCGTCCGGGCACGACGTAGAGCGCGCCAGTATCGGGCTGACTCAGAGCGCTGAACCGCTCGTGCATGAGTTCGTCAGCACCCTCGATGCTTGGATAGTCGACGAACCTGACGTTCCAGTCCGACAGGATCGCGGAGGGGCTCTCCACGCGAATGCAGCGCACATCCTGCCTGGTGATAGCCTTCGCATCGTCGCGCTTTGCCTCGACCCAACGCTGCGGGGCGCGCTCCGAGCCACCGAGCCCGAGCAGCAGTCTCGTCTTGGGTCCGAACACGTACTCGACGGGCGCGATCGTGTCGCGCCCAGGGCGTTCAGCGAGCGCGGGGATGTCACCACCTGCCGTCTTGAGAAGGGCTCGAACCAAGGCGGTCTTGCCGCCATCGACCGGCCCAACGAGCGCTAGGCAGAAAGGCGGAAGCTCTTGCAGCGGCAGAGGCCGACCGAGCGAACGCGCCGTCTCGACCGCGCTCCGGAGCACTCCCGGCAGTTGCAGGATGGCGCCTGGGTCAAATGCCATGGCTCCTGGAACCACCACCAGCCCACGCGCGAAGCTCGAGCAGCTCGCCGTATGCCGTCCCCCAGGCGTGTCGGTCTTCGAGCGACGTTCGGAAAGCCACGACGCGCTCCTTCATCGACGCGGTAGCCACAGCTGCGTCGGCGCGAGCCCCACTCTCTGCCGCCATGGACGCGGCCTCAGCGAGTGTACCCAGGCGCGTCCTCACGATTGCCTCGAGGTCAGCGTTCACGCGAGTGCGGAGACGATCGTCGAGGGGTCCCGCTGCAAGGTGCTGGAGGCTCGATCCGATGCGATTGACGACGCTCTTCCGCTTCTCGGCTTCTTCTTTCTCGCGCTTGATGGCGTCTTGGCACTCCTTGTGGAGTGCCTTGAAGAGCGGATCGAGGTCTGCCTTTCCAGCGGACTTCAGCGCGTCATCGAATTCCTTGTTGGACCACGAAGTGCTCAGCGCGAGCGAGGACTCTCCGGCGAGACCAACGGCCTCACGGGCAGCGCCAATCTTCGAGGCAATTCGCAACGCCTCCTCTTGAAACCGCACTCGCTCCGCGTCGAGCACCGTGCCTGCAGCAGCGAGCAGTGCATCCCACGCCGCCCGCAGCGGGTGCTCAACATCGGACCATGCGCCGACGCCCGCCCTCGATATCCACGCGACAGCAGAGGACGCCAGTGCGAACCCAGCCTCGAACAGCTTCTCCTCTGCGACACGCAGGGTGTCGCGAACCGACAGGCGTGCGAGCTTCACCTCCTCTTCCGAGTGAGCCAGCGCAAGAGGCAACTGTGCCTCGATCTCACGGAGGACGTTGAACTCGCGCTCGCGCACGGCGAGTCGTTCCCCGAGCTGGCTAGTAGCGTTGTCGAGGACACGGTTGAGGGCGTCGAGCGCAGGGCCTTCATGCGTGACCGAAGGCTCGCCGCCGAGTGCCTGCGAAACGAACGACGCGAGTGCATCGAGCGAATCGCTCGCGCCGCTGAAGAACCACTTGATGCCCAACGGCCCGAGGGAGGGAACCAACCGGAATCGCTCGATCTCCTCCTGGGCGGACACGCGAGCCTTCGCGTCACCCAGCAAGTCGGCTCTGGTCACCACCACCGCAACCGGGTGCCGGTGCTGTCGCGCGGCCCTCGCGAGTTCCTCCTCGGCCCTCGAGAGGGCACGGTCGGCAGGTGTGACGATGAGTAGGACGTCCCAGAGGGGCAAGCGCGGAACGGTACGAACGTCGAACTCCAAGACGTCGCGCCGTGCGGCGGACGACGCGATGGCCGCGCCTACCCGGGAACGACCGGTCTTCGGGAGGCCAGCGAGCGCCACGACGAACGGACCGTCAGCGAATGCCCGGATCGTCGCCAGATCCTGCGCTGCGTCGATCCCGAGTTTGCGCGTCGCGTCTGCCGTTCGAGCGAGAGCCTCTGCCAGCGAGAAGTTGGGCGCCGTCATGCCGCCGCTCCGAACGCGATCTCCTCACAGTCCGCGATGAGCCTCCGCGTCTCCTCGTGAGCGGCTCGCCAACGCTCAGCGACCCCCAGAAGGTTGAGCCGGGCCCGGTCCTTCTCGGTCGAGGCGTCGCTCACGCGGCCGATGAGCTCGTCGGCGGTGTCGCTGTTGATCTTGCGGAAGTGCTCGGCGAGCTTGTGCACGAGCTGGCGACGCATCGCGCGCAGACGAACCTTCGCTTCTCTCTTGATTCTGCTTACGCGCGCAGCTTCCTTGCCCGACACGTAGGCCCCCCCGCCGAGTGAGAGAAGCAGGAACGCGAGGTCGATGATCACGCCGCCGGGGACGAATAGGAGCGCGATCCACGCGGCCATCTCGGCGGCGATGGTGGCAGTCAGCTGGGCGATGTGATCGCAGATCTGCTTCACGAGCCCGGTAGGGTCGAACGTCTTGGTGTCGCCGGGCGCGGTCGCCTTGGCCACGATCTCCATCCACTCCAGCTCCATCAGACTGCGAACGGCTCGAGCGATCTGCGAGACCACGATCTCCAACTGGTCATCCGGGTACACGTCGCGGAAGTCGTCGCGCAGCCGCTCATTGAGTTTCTCCTGCTGCTTCGACGAGAACTTCGCCGCAATCGACCGGAAACCCAGCTCGAGCCCTCCGTCCACAACTCGGTCGATGAAGACGTCCACCGCCTCGCCCGTCTCGGAGATGAACTCGCCGATGTGCTTGTCCACGCCCTCGTCGATCTTCGCTTCGAGGAACGGGACCTTTGGGCGAAGCACTTCGTTGATGTGCCTCTGGGCTGCCGACAGCTCGCTGGCGATCTCGTCGGCCTTTTTCTGGGTCCGACCAGCCTCCTGCGCGGCTTGAAGTTCGAGGCGATGCAGCATGCTACGAAGATCCGCGATCGTTCGCGAGGCGCGGGCCGCTGCAGCTTGGCCAGCGAAACAGCCCTCCTGGAGACGCTCTCGCAGCGCGAAGTAGCCGCTCGTGCGGAGCAGCTCGTTCGCGGCCTTCAGTCCATCCTGGTCCCGCTTCTCGTCTGCGGCCTTCAGCACGTCGAGTGCCTTCATGATGACGGGCGAGGCAACTCCAATCGGGTCGCCGTCCGCCACCGCGCCGAAGACGGTCTTCGCGGCATCGAGTGCGTCAGAGGGATTCGACGTGAGGTCGATGCGCGTAACCACCGTCACCAGCTTGCGCTGCGTGGTGCGCAAACGCTCCGAGAGCGTCAGCGAGTCCTCACCGCCCGGCTGAAGACCGTTGACGACGAGGATCGCGGCATCCGCGAGGTGCAGCGAGTCGAGCGTGACCTTGTCGTCTCTCGCGTTGGCGCCCAGCCCGGGCGTGTCGAGGATGACGAGGTTGCGGAGGAAGTCAGAGGCGACGCGCAGGATCACCCGCGCACCTTGGCCGCTTACCTTCTTGCCTTCCGTCGAGCGTTGGTCGGCGAATCGTACGGCGTCCTGAAGTGTGCCGGCGAAGACCTGCTTGCCGCTGCCGTCGAGAACCTCGCCGCGCTCGTCCTCTCCCCACCAGATCTCGGTGACCGCGCCGGTGGTCGGGGTTGCCCCTTCCGGCACAAGTCCGGGCCTGCCGAGGAGGGCGTTGATCAGCGTGCTCTTGCCGGCCTTGAACTCGCCCACGATGGCCAAACGGAACGGCTCCTCGTACCGCGAACGAAGCTCGTTGATCCGTACAGCCGCGGTCCCAAAGTCGATCGGCACCGCGCCCTCCCTGAGCGCGTCCAGGCCACGGTGCTGCTCCAGCACCCGAACCACGAACGCGAGGTGGTCCCGGATCTCGCTCCTGGACGACGAAGCTGCGTAGGGGATGGCCATGTCGCGTCAACGCTCCCCAAACCGTGTATCGCAGCGCACGAGATGCGGGAAGCAGGCGAGAGCCTCCCTGCGCGATCAAGACCAGCGCTTCACACCGACGCAGCCGCGCGCGATACCGCGGTCGCGGGCCGCGAGACGGCCGGCGGTGCCTCCCAGATTCCATAGCTGCTACGCTCGGTAGCGCGGAAGCGCTACCGAGTAGCGGGAGCGGGTAGCGCCACCCGTGCGAAAGCCGCCGCCATGCCCTCGCCCAACCCCTTCTCGGGGACCAGCTCGGCCTTCGCCACCATCCCGTGCCCCACTCCCATGAGCGCTGCCAGCTCGCGCTGCGAGAGCTTCCGCTCGGCGCGGAAGCGTGCGAGGTCCGCGCCGGTGAGGGCGGGCACCGACGGCACGCCCGAGGAGGCGGTCAGGCTCCCAACGCGTGCTTCGGCGGCGGTCTCACCGGGGACGACCGGCGGCAACACGGGCGCAGGAGCGGGCGCGGGCGCACGAGGCGCCGACGCGGGCGGCGGGCCGGCCCTCGGCTCCGGGCTCGGATGGCGAGTTGGGAGGATTCGAGCGAGCAGATCCGTGGGGCGCGGCGCGGAGCGAACCGGCTGGTCGGAAGCCGTCTCTGGCGGGTTGGCCCTCGACCGGATCGCCGCTGCCCCCGCCGCCCGCGCCTGCGCCCGCATCAGCTCCGCCTTCGCCTCGATCTCCGCCGCCTGCGCGTTTGCGAGCCGCACCCTCGCCGCCCGCTCCTCCGCCGCGATCTGCCGCTCGCGCTCCTGGCGCCGCAGCTCCTCCGCGCTCGGCCCCGCCGGCGCCGCCGGGATCGGGGACTGTCGCGCCTCCCGCTCCCGCCGAACCCGGAGGGCCTCCCGCTCCCGGGCCGCCACGATCTCCCGCGCCTCGCGCTCCTCCCGCTCGCGCTGCGCCGTCATGGCGCGCTCGCGCGCCTCGCGCCGCCGCTCCTCCTCGGCCTGCTCGCGCCGCTGCGCCTTCGCCGCCTTCGACAGCAGCGCCGCCTCGGCCACCGCGAGGCACGCCTCCAGCTGCTCGCGTGCGCCCCAGCCGTCCTTGACGGCCTCGGCCATCTCCATCGCGTCGCGGAACGCCTCATCCTCTTCTTCGTCGTCGAACGCGTCCCAGTTCCCCATCACGCACCATCCCGAGGCCGCAGCCCCACCTTGTTGCCCTCGCGCAGATCAGCCCGGACCGCCCGGACCGCCCCGCAAGGGCGCGTTGACCCTTCACTCTTCCCCGGTCCACCCTGGGCCCTGCCTGGACCGCCTGGACCGCGACCGGTCCACCCGGTCCACCCTGCCCGCAACATGGACCGCCACATTCACCCCTCCCCAAGCGCACTTTCAGCGCGGTCCGGGCGGTCCGCCCTCTCCCAGCACCAGACACGACGCGCTCCCTCGGCGCGCGGCCGGGTCTTCGTGCAGCCCAGCCGGGCCAGGGCCTTGCCCACGCGCTGGCGGTTGGTCGGCGACCACCGCTCCACCGGGAGCCCGAGGCCGTCGCGCATCGCGTCCTCCACGGTGAAGGGGGCGTCCTGCTGCTCGACCCACGGGGCGATCACCGCCTCCCACGCCTCCGGCACCTCGAACTGCCGCTGGGCCTCGACGAGCAGCGCGGCGTGCTCACGGTCGAGGTGCCACGGCTCCCCCGCCCGGTAGCGCACCAGCGCCTCGGCGAAGAGCTGGTCCCGGTCGCGCGCGAGGGCGTCCACGTCGGGATCGCCGACGAGCACCGTCCAGAAGCGCCGCGCGCCGGTGGGGTCGGTGAGGGTCTCGAGGTTGTTCGTGGTTGCCACGAAGACCACCTGGCGCGGGTGGTCCTCGGCCAGCCGGCCGAAGGGCTTGCGGTACCGATCCACCCGGCTGGTGATGAAGGCCTTGCGAGCGTCGTCGCTGGCCTTCTTGAGCGACTCGCACTCGGCCAGCTCGTAGATCCACTTGCCGTGGAGGTTGATGAAGGCGTCCTTGTTGGCGATGTCGAAGGTGCTGTCCCCGAACCAGGCGCGGTCGGGCACGAGCGCCGCGCAGGCCCTCGACTTCCCGACGCCCTGCCCGCCGATGAGCATGAGCATGGTGTCGAGCTGGCAGCCGGGCTGGAAGACGCGGGCGCAAGCGCCGATGAGCCAGCCGGCGCCGAACTTCCGGTGCAGCGGCGTGTCCTCCGCGCGGAAGTAGGTGACGAGCAGCCGGTCGAGCCGCGGCTCGCTGTCCCAGGTCAGGGAGGAGAGCCAGTCGCGGGGGCCGTGGAACGCGTGCTCCTCGGCGACGAGGTTGACGGCGCGGTGCACGTTGTCGGCCGAGCCGCGGACGCCGTACACGTCGTCCATCCAGATGGCGATCTTCGACAGGTCATTGTCGCGCAGCGGCTTCCCGTCGAGGATGACCATCTCCTCGAACGCCGACCAGCGGATCCGGCCCACCCACCGCGGATCGTGGGCCAGGACGTGCACCATGTTTCGCAGCGAGCCGATCGGCTTCTTCTTCTCCGTCACGTCGAGGCCGGCGAGCACGTCGAAGTCGGGCTCCCGGTCCACCACCACCCCGGCGGCCTGGGCGGCCACTTCGCGGACGGCGGCGTTCACGCGGCACCCAGAAGCAGCAGCTCGTCGAGGGCACCGCTCCACCCGCAGGTGTTGCGGTGGTTGCAGCGGGCCCGGCGGAGGCGGCTCGGAGACAGGTAGAACCACACGGAGCGGTCGCCGCAGGCCGGGCAGGGCGCGTGGACCGCGCGCCGGTCGAGGCCCGCGCCGGCGAGATCTGCCCCGATCTCCGCAGCGATGCGCTCCCTGCTGGCCGGGTCGTGGGCGAGGCGGACGTCGGTGGCGCGGTCGCGGAGCCGGTACGGCACCGGCAAGGTCGCCGCGAACGCGCGCGCCGGCGGCAACGCGGGCGGCGGAAGGAGGAGCAGCAGATCGAGCAACTGCCCGCCCTGCACCTTCGCGAAGTGGGCCGCGCTGAACGAGCGGCGCGCGGGCCGGAAGTAGAGCCGCGCCGGATCCTTGCAGGCCGGATCGGCGCCGGGCGCCCGCGCCGCCGCCAGCTCCAAGGCCGCGCGCCACCGGCTGGCCGGGATCGGCCGCGCGAGCGGCACCACCACGCGGAAGCGCGGCGCCCGCTCGGTGTGCGACCAGGTGGAGTGCACCACGGCGATGCACCCCGCCCACCCGGCCAGCGCGGCGTCGGGGTCGCCGTCGTCGTGGTCGAAGACGAGCGCGTGAACGTCGATCACGTTCCGCGAGCGGCGCTCAGTCGCCGCCGGGAAGCGGGCCGGCGACCAGGCGGGGAGGTCGAGCTTGTTCGCGACCGCGATCACCGGAAAGGTGGTGAGGGCGCGGACGAAAGCCGACAGGGTGGTGGTCCGCCCCTTCGGCTGGTTGTCGTAGGCGTTGTCAAACGCCGAGACATGGAGGTGGTGGTCGGGCAGGGCGACGGGGATCATGGGGGTTCCGAGGCGAAGGTCAGGCCGCGCGCGCGAGCGGCGCGGAGACGACGGCGTAGGGGGTGGACTTGGGGCGCCCGGGGCGACGACGCTCCGCCTGGGCAGGCGGCGTCGGCTGGGCGAGGACGGGGCTGCCCGTGCGGAGGTCCGCGGCGATGAGCCCGGCGAGGAGGCGAAGCGCGTCCTGGGCCTCGGCGCTCACGATCCACCGCCGATGGGCACGCGCTCCCAGAGGTGCTGCTCGCCGAGCCCGGCGAGGGTGGGCGCGGCCAGGAGCCAGCGGCGCACCTGCGGCGTCAGCGGCCGCTTCCGGTGCAGGAGCTGGCTCCAGTAGGATCGGGAAAGGCCGAGCTCGTCGGCGAGGTTCCCGTGGTTCATGTGCCGCTCCTCCAGCCGGGCGGCCACGACGGCGGCGTTGAGCCAGAAGCGGGAGGTGCAGGGGGCGTGATTGTTCATGTCGTCTCCAGTGACGCATCTACAATCACCACCTCGCGCGGCCTTGACAAGCGCGAGTCTCGCACTTATTTTCGCAACTGCAATCACGGAGCTCGCACCCATGCCGAACGCCCCCACCCCTCCGCCCGCGGGGACCGTCCACCAGCCCACCGAGCTCGCCCGCGCCGTGGGTGAGGTCGCCTTCTACCGGGAGCACAACGCGAACTTCGGCCCCTACCTGCGCCAGCTCCGGCTCGACCGGGGCCTCTCGCTGCGCGACGCCTCCGACCAGCTCGGCCTCACCTTCGCCAAGCTCCAGAAGATGGAGACCGGCGGCCGCTTCCGCATCGACAGCCTCTCGCTGTTCAGCGCCATCGCCGACCTCTACGGCCGCCCCCGCCACGAGGTGCTCGAAGCGGCGGGGATCAAGGTTCTGGAGCCCGAGGAGCTGGTCGACGAGCTGGACGACGACGCCGTCTTCGCGCGGCTCGTCCTCCACCCGGCGCTGCGCCCGCTCCGCATGGACGACCGCTGGCTCGACTCCTTCTCCTCCCTCCAGAAGAAGCAGTGGGTCGAGTTCGCGCGTAGGTTGGAGGCCTTCTTCCACGCCGGCGGCTCGCTGGCGAAAGTGCTGGAGCCCGAGCCGGAAGGGGAGGCCGAGTGAGCACGCCGACCGCCAGGGCGACCATCCCCCGCGTCGCCATCTACGCCCGCTGCTCCGCCGACAAGCAGGCCGAGAAGGATCTGTCGATCCCGGCCCAGCGCGACGCCTGCCGCGTCGGCGCGCAGCAGCGCGGCTGGGAGGTGGTGGCGGAGTACGTCGACGCCGCCGAGTCCGCGACCACCGACGACCGCCCCCAGTTCCGGGAGATGATCGCGGCCGCGAAACACAAGCCCGCGCCCTTCGACTACATCGTCGTCTGGAAGTTCAGCCGCTTCTCTCGCAACCGCGAGGACAGCGTCCTCTACAAGCGGATGCTGGAGCGCAACCGGGTCCGGGTGGTCTCGCTGAACGAGCCCGTGGACGACACGCCGTCCGGAAAGATGCTGGAGGCGATCCTCGAGTCCGTGGACGAGTTCTACAGCCAGAACCTCGCCCAGGACATCGTTCGCGGGCTCCGCAAGAACGCCTCGATGGGCTTCCGCAACGGCGGCCCCCCGCCCATCGGCTACCGCAAGAAGCGCACCGGGCCGAGCGACGGCGCGCCGCGCATCACCCTGGAGCCCGACCCGCAGTGGGCGCCGCTCGTCCAGCGGATGTTCCGGATGGCGCTCGCCGGCGAGGGCGTGACGAGCATCGCCGCGACGCTGCACGCCGAGGGCCTCCGCACGCCCCGGGGCAAGCCGCTGTTGAAGACGACCATCCACAAGATCCTGACCAACGACCTCTACGCCGGGGTGCTCACCTGGGGGGTCCACCGCACCGGCCTGCAGAAGCACAAGCCGGCCGACCCGCTCAAGGTGGAGAGCGCCCACGAGGGCCTCGTCACCCGCGAGGAGTTCGACCAGGTCCAGCGGATGCTCGGAGCACGGGCCCCGGAGGTCATCAGCCAGAACACGCTCGCCAACGACTACCTGCTCTCGGGCCTGCTGTTCTGTGCCCACTGCGGCGCGCCGATGTTCGGGCACAACGCGCGGAGCGGGGCCTACCGCTACTACGTGTGCCAGCAGAAGAAGAAGCTCGGCGCCGAGGTCTGCCCCGCCAAGCCGCTGCCGAAGGAGGAGTCGGAGGCCGCGGTGATCGGCCTGCTCCAGCGGGAGGCGCTGTCCCCCCGCTACCTCCGCGAGCTGCTCGACCTCGTGAACGCCGAGGCCGACGCGGTGGGTGCCGCCGCCCGCGCCGAGGCCACGGCGCTCGACGCACAGGTGGCCGAGGCCCGCCGGCGCCTCGACAACCTCTACCGGGCGATCGAGGACGGCGCCCTCGACCTCTCCATCCTCGCCCCGCGCATCCGCGAGGTGAAGGCCCAGGTGGACGAGCTCACGGCGAGGCAGGCGCGGCTCACCACGGCGGCGACCCCGGTCGTCCGCATCGCCGACGCCGCGACCATCGACCGCTACGTCGAGCGGCTGCGCGAGGTGCTCGCAACGGGCACGCCCAACGCCCAGCGCGCCTTCCTGCGGGCGTGGATCACCCGCATCGAGGCGGAGGGCATGAAGCTCACCGTCAGCTTCACGCTGCCACCCGAGCTGGGCGGCGGCGAAGTGGGAGGGAGCGGATCAGGAGGTTCCCGGCGGCAGAACTCCGGCTCGTCCGAAGTTCTGCCCCAGGTTGCGAATGGTGGAGGCGAGGGGAGTCGAACCCCTGTCCGAAGCATCTTCTACAGTCGGAGATACGTGGCCTGCCGGAAGCTCACCGGCGAGTGTCGTGCCCTTTGGTCACCGTCAGAGCCCCCTGTTGGTACTTCGCTCGTCCGCCGGTTGCTCGGCCGCGGAGTCGCTGCGGATCTGGATTACGCCCAGTCGGGTTCGATCACGCCCGGCCGAACGCCGGGGGGTCTTGAATGCCCCCCGGACCTCAACTAAGCCGCGAGGGCCTCGCTGAAGTGGTTGCTGTTGTTGGCAGCTTGCTTGTGATCCCGATGAAGGTGGATCAGCCTCGCCACGCCCCTTCGGCTTCCGATACCCCGTCGAAACCGGTACGCCCCCGGTTCTGGGAAAGAGCGCCGCGAGCGGCGCCGAGTCCGAGGTCCAATTTGCTCGGTGGGACGGGGATCGTCAAGGGTCTCCCCCGAAGGGCCGACGCCCGCGCGTTAGACGGGCGCCCATGACTCGCCTCCAGTCCTACGTCGCCGGACGGTGGTTCGCCGGGAACGGCCGCGCCGCCACGCTCGTCAACCCCGCCACCGAGGCCCCGCTCGCGGAGGCCACCTCCGAGGGCGTCGACTTCGGCGAGGTCCTCGCCCACGCGCGCGACGTCGGCGGCCCCGCGCTGCGGGCGCTCACGTTCGCCCAGCGCGGCGAGCTCTTGCGCGACCTCTCGAAGCTCCTGCACGCCCAGCGCGAGACGCTCCTCGACGTGTCGCAGCAGAACGGCGGCAACACCCGCGGCGACGCGAAGTTCGACGTCGACGGCGCCATCGGCACGCTCGCCGCGTACGCCGGCGTCGCCGAGGCCCTCGCGAAGCGGTGCGGCGACCGCCGCTTCCTCACCGACGGCGACATGCTCCAGCTCACGCGCAGCCCGCGCTTCGTGGGCCAGCACGTGTGGGTCCCGCGGCCCGGCGTCGCGGTGCACGTCAACGCCTTCAACTTCCCGGCGTGGGGCACCTTCGAGAAGGTCGCCGTCGCGTTCTGCGCGGGTGTGCCCGTCGTGACGAAGCCGGCGACGGCCACCGCGCTCCTGACCTGGCGGATGGTCGAGGTCCTCGCCGACCGCCTGCCGCCCGGCTCGCTGCAGCTGATCTGCGGCTCCACCGGCGATCTGCTCGGCCGGCTGGGGCCGATGGACCACCTCGCCTTCACCGGCAGCAACACGACGGGCGCCGCGCTCCGCGGGACCGAGGGCTACGCGTCGCGCTCGGTGCGCGTGAACGTCGAGGCCGACTCGCTCAACGCGGCGGTCTTCGGCCCCGACGTGGGCCCGGGGACCGAGTCCTGGGACACGATGATCCGCAGCGTCGCCACCGACATGACGCAGAAGACGGGGCAGAAGTGCACCGCCATCCGCCGCGTGCTCGTGCCCGCCGACCGGATCGACGACGTGCAGGAGGCGCTGCTCGAGGCGCTCTCCGGCGTGGCCGTCGGCGACCCCACCACCGACGGCGTCACGATGGGCCCGGTCAGCACCGCCAGCCAGCTCCGCGACGTGCTCGCCGGGATCCGCACGCTCGCCGGCGCCGCGAAGCTCGTGGCCGGCTCGGGCGAGCGCGCCGAGGGCAAGAACGCGCCGGCGGGCAAGGGCTACTTCGTCGCGCCCACGGTGCTCCGCGCCGACCGCGCCGACGGCCCCTGGAACGAGCTGGAGGTCTTCGGCCCCTGCGTCACGCTCGTGCCGTACGACGGCGAGCCCGAAGCGGCCGCGCGGATCGTGGGCCTCGGCCAGGGGAGCCTCGTCTCGACCGCCGCCACCGACGACCGCGCGTGGGTCGAGCGCTTCACGATGGGCGCCGCGCCGTACTGCGGGCGCCTCCTGCTCGTCTCCTCGAAGGTCGCCGACCAGGCGACGCCCCCCGGCATGGTGTTGCCGACGCTGGTCCACGGCGGCCCCGGCCGCGCGGGCGGCGGCGAGGAGCTCGGCGGCGAGCGCGGGCTTTTGTTCTACATGCAGCGGACGGCGCTGCAGGGGGACAGGGTGGTGGTCGGAAAGCTGTTCGGGAGTGGGGAGTAGGGGCGTTTTCTCCGGCGTTCGTTAAGGTTCACGTCCGCGTCGGGGTGCGCGGGCCCGTGCGCGTGCGCGTGCGGGTGCGCGTCCGCTGAACCGCGCACCCGCACCCGCACTCGCACCCTCTCGGGCCCGTGGACCTGAACGGCCCCGTGAACGCGTACGCGAACGTGAACGACCCTCGAAACCGGCGTAAGCTCCCGCCTCCCCGCCCCGTTGAGGTCGCGCATGCCGAGATGGAAGAAGGCGCTCCTGTGGGTCGCCGGCCTCTTCGCCGGGGCCGTGCTCCTCTGCGCGGGGGTCGCGGGCCCGTGCTGGACGTCGTGGGCGGGGGACGGGATCCTCGTGTGGGAGTGCCCCGCCGGGGACGTCCGACCCGTCGCGCGCGCCGAGGTGGACGACCTCGGGCGCAAGGACGCGGGCTCGGTCCGCGTGTGGGTCGACGGCCACTGGTGGCACCCGCGCTGGGGCCAGCGGACCGATCCGATCCGCCGCTTCTCCGAGGACCTCGTGCTCGTCGCGCCAGACGGCAAGGAGATCCGGCTCGGGCCCGAGGACCGCTGGCGCGGCACCTGGGGCCACGGCGAGACCGCCACCGTCCGCCTCCCGGACGTGCCCGACGGCGACTACCGGCTGCGCGTCGTCGCCGACACGCCCGCGGGCGACGCGACCGTCGAGGTCCCGCTCCCGCTCTACGTCCCGGCGCTCGGCCACGCGCTGACCGACGCCCCGCTCTACAAGCCGGGCCAGACCGTTCGCTTCCGCGCGGTGCTGCTCGCCGAGGACGACCTCGCCCCGCTGGAGGGCCGCCCCGGCACCTGGCGCGTGACCGCGCCCGACGGCGAGACGCTCCTCGAGGAGAAGGGCGCGACCGGCCCGTTCGGCGTGGCGGCGTCGAGCTTCCCGCTCGACGGCCTCGCGGAGAGCGGCACCTGGACGGTCCGGTTCGACAGCGGCCAGACCTCCGCGAGCGCGAGCTTCGACGTCCGCCCTTTCCAGCTGCCGCGCTTCACCGTGACGGCCGGCGCCACGCGCCCCGCCTTCCACGCCGGCGACGTGCCCCGCGTCGAGGGGACCGTCCGCTACACCACGGGCGCCCCGGTCGCCGGCGCGTCGATCCGCGTGCGGCCGCGCGCCTCGGGTACCTGGCCGCCGCCCCCCGCGTGGCTGGAGGAGCAGACGGTGGTCGCCGACGCCGGCGGGCGCTTCGCGATCTCGTTCCCGCCCGTCCCCGGCGACCTCGTCGACACCGGCACCCTCGCGCTGGACCTGTCGGCGACCGACGCCACGGGCGACCTCGCCGTCGCCTCCGCGTCGCTGCTGTTCTCCGCCGACCGCATCGCCGCCGACGCGGTCACCGAGCTCGGCGGCGGGCTCGTCGCCAGCACCAACAACCGCGTCTACGTCCGCGTCACCACGCCGGAGGGCCGCGCCCTCGCCGGCGCCACCGTCCGCGTGCGCCGCGACCTCGGCGAGGACGAGCCCTGGCTCGACGCCGTCGCCGACCTCGACGGCGTCGCCCGCTTCCAGGTCGACCCGGGTGAGCCGGTCACGGTGGTCGTGCCGCCGCCCCCCGCGCGCCCCCGCCCGCGCGCCGAGACCGACCCCGTCCGCCTGCTCGGCGCCTACGACGCGCTCGAGGGCGGGGCCGCCGATCTGCTCGCCCAGTCGCGGCTCGGCGCGGTCGACCCCGCGCTCGACCGGTGCGCCCGCTTCACGACGCGCGGCGAGTCCCGGACGATCGAGGCCGCCATGCTCCGCGGCGAGGTGGTCGTCGGGGGCCCCCGCGACGCCCTCGCCGACTGCTTCGCCGACGTGCTGCGGGGCGCCGCCCTGTCCGGGGGCCTCTGGTCGCTGCGGTGGGAGGTCCGCGACCCGGGCTCGCCCGCCGTCCTCCCGAGCGCCACGATGCTCGCCGGCGGCGATCCGGGCGTGGCGATCGACGTCCGCGCCGCGCGCGCCTGCGTCGCCGGCGCCGACGAGAACCGCCGGCTGCCCCGCGCGCTCGCGTGGTCGGTCCAGCCGAACAGCACGCAGGTGCGCACGCGCTGGGTCGAGGACCCCTCCCTCGGCGGCACGGCCGACGCCGCCACCGCCGCGTGTGTCGAGCGCGCGGTGACCGCCTCGCTGGCGAGCCCTTCGGCCGAGCCTGCGGCCGGCCTCGTGCGCTTCACCGTCGAGCTCGATCCGTCGTCCGTCCCCGCGCCGCCGCAGGCCACCACCTGGCCGGGCTTCGCGTACCAGGTCGCGGCCGTCGCCGACGGCGTGGAGGTCGGGCGCACCGTGCTGCGCATGCGTGTGGGCGAGGTCCCGCCGCTGCGCCTGCGCGCGTCCGAGGTCATCGTCGACCCGGGCGACGAGGTCGAGCTGACGGCGATCCGGGGGCCCGGGTGGCGCGGGTCCTTCCCGAAGGAGCTCGCGCTGATGCAGGGCGGCCGCCGGCTCGCGAAGTTCGCCTTCTCCGACCAGACGCGCACGGGCCGCGTCACCGTGCCGGACGACGCCGCCGGCTTCGTACACGTCCAGCTCCACGACGCGCGCGCGGTGCTCTACGTGCGGCCGAAGGCGAAGCTCGACCTCGCCCTCGCCGCCGACCGCGAGACCTACCGCCCCGGCGACGTCGCGCGCCTCACGGTGCTCTCCCGCGATCTGGGCGGCCCCGTCGCCGCGGGCGTCACGCTCACGGGCGTGGACGCCACGCTCGCCCAGCTCGCGCCGCTCCCGGGCGTCGGCGACTTCGTGTCGGCCACCGTCCGCGCCGCCTCGGGCGAGCCCGCGTTCGGGACGATGGACGCGCGGGCGCTGCAGGTCGGCATGGTCCGGGGCGAGAACGCCGCGCAGGCCACGGTGCTTCGCGTCACCGGGCTCCCGGAGGTTGCGCCGGGCGCCGACCGCGTCACGGCCTCGGCCGACGGCGCCTTCGATCCCCACGGCGAGCTCGCCGACGCCTTCTACGAGCTGTACGGCCACGCGCGCGCCGCCGTCCGCGAGTGGGAGAAGACCTCGAGCGAGCCGCTGACGGCGAAGCAGATGGCGTCGTTGTGGGCGAAGACGCTCGCCGCGCACCCGGCGGAGGACGCGTTCGGCCGGCCGCTCGCGCTGGCGAACCTGCCCCCCGATCTGCTCGCCCTGACCGATCCCCGCTTCATGGTCTCGGACGGCGCGCGCCTGCCGGAGGACGTCGAGGACTGGGCCGCGTTCGTGGCCGAGGAGGGCTCGTGAGGAAGGAGCACGGAGGCACGGAGACGCCCGGGGGAAAGGCCCCTCTCCCCGCGCAGCGGGGAGAGGGTGGCCGAAGGCCGGGTGAGGGGCGCTGGAGGTACGGCGCCCTCGTGCTCCTCACCGCCTGCATGATGGCCGACCGCGCCGCGGAGCCCGTCGCGCAGTCCGAGCCCGCCGAGAAGGAACGGAAGGAGGAGGGCTGGGCCCCCTCCGAGGACGCGCCCGCGGCGCCGCCGGCGTCCGCGCCCGCGGGGGGCGCGGGCCCGATGATGGAGAAGGCCGCGCGCGCGGGCATGCTCGGCGCGATCAGCGGCATCCGCGCCGACGAGGCCCTCGACGTCCTCGCGAAGGGCGCCCCGGCGGACGCGGAGAAGCCCGCCCCCGCCCGCGCCTGGTTCCCCGAGAGCTTCCTGTGGATGCCGATGGTGGAGACCGACGCGTCCGGGCGCGCCGAGGTGCCCGTCCGCGTGCCCGACACGCTCACGACCTGGCGCGTGCTCGGCTACGGCCAGACCCGCGCGGGCGCGCAGGCCGGCGCGCTGCTCACCTTCGCGAGCCGCCTGCCCGCGTCCGTCGAGCTCACCGTGCCCTCCTTCCTCTACGCCGGCGACGCCCCGCGGATCCCCGTGCGCGTCAGCAACGCCGGCGAGGACGTGTTGCGCGAGCGCGTGGAGCTCGAAGGCACGGCGATCGCCACGCCCGCCGTCGCGCCCGGCGGCACCTGGGTCGACACCGCGGTCGTGCCCGCCGGCTCGCCCGGCACGCTGCGCCTCGTCGCGCACCTCGGCTCGCTCGACACGGTGGAGCGCTCGATCCCGGTCCGGCCCGTGGGCCGCGCGGTCGAGCAGGTGCGCGGCGGCACGCTCGCCGGCCCGCGCGAGTACGCGATGAGCGGCACCCCCGGCGGCGCGTGGGGGACGATCGAGCTCGTCGCGTTCCCCGGCTCGCTCGGGGTGGTCGCGCGCGAGCTCGAGATCGCCGGCCTGCGCGACAGGAGCGTGGCCGACGCCGCCTACGCCTTCGCGCTCGCCGACCTCGGCGCGCCGCTGGTCGAGAAGGAGGGCGCCGACCCGGAGGCGCTGCGCGCGCTGCGGATCACGGCCTACCAGCGCCTCACGCGGGCCACGCGCGCGCCCTCGGCCGCCGTCGCCGCCGACGCGCTCGCCGGGCTCTCCGGCGCCGACGCCGACAGCCTCGCCGGCAAGCTCGCGAAGCGCCTCGGCGAGACGCTCGACGCCCAGCAGCAGCCCGACGGCCTGTGGGGCCTCGGCGCGGGCGTGCCGCTCGACCGCGTGCTCGCCCACACCGCGCGCTGCGCCTGGGCGCTGGGGCCGGAGCACCGCGCCGCGCGCCTGCGGGCGACCGGCGCCTTCGAGCGCCACCGCGCGCGGCTCGACTCGCCCTACGTGCTCGCCTGGGCGCTCGCCGCCGGGATCGTCGAGGACGTCGAGCCCGCGCGGGCGAAGCTCCGCGAGGCGCTGCGCACCGATCCCGACGGCTCGAGGTCGCTCCGCGTGGATGCCCGCCGCGCCGACGGGCGCGCCGTGCCCGAGGCGGAGGCCACCGCGCTCGCGATCCTCGCGCTCGCGAAGGACGATCCGCTCCGGCCCGACCTCGCCGCCGGCCTGCTCGGCCTGTACCGCGAAGCCCGCGGCTTCGGCGACGGCGCCGCCAACCTGCTCGCCGTCCGCGCGCTCGCCGAGGTGTTCGCCGGCGACGTCCCCGCCAGCGCGACGATCCGGCTCCTCGTCGACGGCGTCGAGGTCGGGAACGCCGCGCTCGACCCTACGCAGCCCTACGCGCCCGTCCGCGTGCGGGGCGCGGGGCTCGCGGCGGGCCCGGAGCGCGCGGTGCGCGTCGTGAGCGAGCCCCCGATCCCCGGCCTCGCGTTCACGCTGACCGCGCGGGACTGGGTGGCGTGGGAGCGCGAGGAGGCCGCGGGCCTCGACCTGCGCGTGGCGACCCCGGCGGGCCTCCGCGCCGGCGAGCCCGCCGCCGTGCGGGTGGAGCTCGCCGCGCCGCCGGACCTGACCGTCGACGTCGAGATCGGCCTGCCGGCGGGCGTCGAGGCCGACCGCGCCGAGCTGAAGGCGTGGGTGGACGCGGGCCGCGTCGCCGGCTTCTCCGCGGAGGACGGCAAGCTCACGCTCCGCGGGGTGCCCGTCGGGGGCGGCGCCGTCTCGCTCGACGTGCCCGTCACGCCGACGCTCGCGGGCGAGCTCTGGTCCGGCCCCATGCGGGCGATCCCCGCGGGCGACGAGGCGAACGCCTTCACGCAGCCGCCCGCGCGCTGGGAGATCGGCGGGTGAAGGTGCTCCTCGGCGAGCCCCTCGCGAGGCACGGCTACTGGCGCGTCGGCGGTCCCGTCGACCGCCTCGTGATCGCGGAGTCGCCCGACGAGATCGAGCCGGGCGCGCTCGTGCTCGGCGCGGGGTCGAACCTGCTCGCCCCCGACGAGGGGCTGCGCGGCACGGTGGTGAAGCTCGGCGCGGGCTTCCGCGGGACCGAGGTGGTCGCGGAGGAGGGCGACGACGTGCACGTTCGCGTCGGCGCCGGGCTCCCGAACGTCGTGCTGCTGCAGCGGCTCAAGGCGCTCGGCCTCGCCGGCGCGGGCTGCCTCGCCGGCGTGCCGGGCACGATGGGCGGCGCGGTCGCGATGAACGCGGGCACCGCGCTCGGCGAGATCGCCGACGTGCTCGTCTCCGTCGAGGGGGTCGCCGGGGCGATCGCGCGCGCGGATCTGCCAATGCGCTACCGGGAGGGCGGCCTCCCGGCGGGCTTCGTCGTCACCGCGGCCACGCTCCGGCTGTCGCGTCGCGGCGTCGCCGAGGAGCAGGCGCGCGTGGCGACGCACCTCGCCCGCCGGCGGGCGACCCAGCCGCTCGACCTCCCGAGCTGCGGGTCGGTCTTCCGCAACCCGCCGGGCGACTACGCCGGACGGCTGATCGAGTCGGTGGGCCTGAAGGGCTTCCGCGCCGGCGACGCGCAGATCAGCGAGATGCACGGCAACTTCGTGGTCAACCTCGGCGGCGCCTCGGCGACCGACGTGATGACGTGTATCCGGACCGCCTGGGAGAACGTGCGCGCGCGGGCCGGCGTGACGCTCGTGCCCGAGGTCCACGTGGTCGGCGTCTGGCCGAGGGAGCTGTGGCCCCTGATGGGGCCCTCGTCTATGTTATGAGCCCCCGCTCCCGGAGAGAGACCCCCATGCTGCGCAACGTGCTCCTGCTGGCCTGCCTGTTCGGCTGCACTGGCGACGACGACGGCGACAAGGACGAGAACGCCGAGACCGACGCCGACACCGACACGGACGCCGACGCCGACGCCGACGCCGACACCGACACCGACCCGCAGAGCTACGCCACCTACGAGGAGTTCGTCGCGGCCCACGCGCGCGCGTACTGCGGCAGCCTCGAGACCTGCGAGCTGCTCGACGACCGCGGCTACGCCGACCGTCAGGCCTGCATCGACGACGTCACCACCCGCCTCGGCGAGGCGCCGTGCCCCGACTACCAGGCCGACGTGGCCGGGTTGTGCGTCGCCGCCGACCGCGACATGGCGAACCGCTGCTCCGAGGTCGGCACCGGGGCGCCTCCGGGCATCTGCCAGAACGTCTGCGAGCCGCCGCCCGAATAGGCTTCACTCGACCCGGCACATCTGGAACCGCGCGTCGCACGTCAGCCGCGTGGTCTTCCCCCGCGTGGCGACCACGTCCGCGATCGTGACCGCGCCGCCCCCGCCGAAGGTGACCTCCGCGCGGTAGCGGCCGGGCGGGACCTCGCCCGGCGGAAACGTGCCCGCGGAGGACACGAGCCGCACGGTGACGTCGCCGTCGGCGAGCACCCGGGCGACGGGCGCGGGCGCCGCCTTGCGTCTCGGCGCGGGGACCGGGTCGGGGGCGCTCGCGGGCACGGTCGCCGGCTCGGGGGGGAGCGCCACCTCGGCGAATTCCACGGGCGCGGGCGCCGGGACCTCCGGCTCGACGGGCGCGGGCTCCCGACTGGCCCACCACAACCCC
>JBMOQZ010000113.1:0-24220 GCA_049322475.1 Myxococcota bacterium
GCGCCGGTGGTCGCGCCCGCGCCGGCGCCGGTGGTCGCGCCCGTGCCCGTGGGGGCGGGCGTCCCGCCCGCCCCGACGCCACGCCTCTCCCTCAATTCCGGCGACGACGCCCCCGTCCGCGAGTCCTACCTGAAGGGCCGCGTCGGCGCGGCGACCGGCCGCGTGTTCCAGGTGCGGCTCGTCGGCGACGGCGGGCTCGACCGCACCATCTCCGTCGAGGAGGGCGAGTTCGTGCTCGACGCCGCCGACCGCGCGGGGATCGAGCTGCCGTCCTCCTGCCGGAACGGCGGCTGCCTCACGTGCACGGGGCGCCTCGTCGGCGAGGGCGACACGACGATGGAGGAGCAGTACACGCTGGAGCCCGAGCACCAGGCCGTCGGCTTCCGCCTCCTCTGCGTCACGACGGTGCGGGGCGACTGTACGTTCCGCACCCACCAGCAGGACGAGGTCGAGTAGGCGTCAGAGGCAGATCCAGGTCTCCCAGCTCGACGCTTCCCCACCTCCCCATCCGGACGGCGAAGCCTGCGGGACCACCACCGAGGTCCCGAGCGGCTCGCAGCGCACCTCGTCCGGCCCCGCCGCGCCGACGTCGGCGAGCACGGGCCCCTCGACCGGCTCGCCGGCGAGGCTCACGCGCGACTCCCCCGGCGAAGCCGCGGCGCCGGCCACGCAGGCGTGCGCCTCGGCGAGGAACGCGCGCGAGCGCGAGAGCGCGACCGCGACCTTCCGCAGCTCGGCGTCGGCGTGGTCGGCGCGGGCGAGCGCGGCGCGCGCGTCGAGGGCCACGCCGTGCAGCGCCTCGAGCGGGACGAGCTTGCGCGTGAGGCACTCGACGGCGTCGGCGTCGCCGGCCTTGCGCGCCTCGGCGAGGAGCTTCTGGACGGTGCGGACGGCGCCGGCGATCTCCTCGATCGCCCCGCCGGCGAACACGTCGGCCTCCTGCGGGGACACCGTGGCGGCCTGCTCGAGGGCGGCCTCCAGCGTGACGGGCGCGGCGTGCGCCAGCGCGACGAACAGGAGTCCCACGTGCACCTCCTGCGCCCATTCTACCTCCCGCGCCGCCGGTCCGCGTGCCCCCGCCCCACGCGAGGGCGCGGCGGCGACGCGGCCGGGGGCCTCCCGACCGCGCCGCCGCCCGGGCGATCAGCAGTGGTCGTAGTCGCCGTTGCCGTTGTTGTACCAGGACAATTCACTGGCGAGGACGGAGGGATCGCGCCCGATCCACGCCGCGCCGCTCCCGTAGGGGAGGCGCCCGTCGCCGTCGTCGTCGAGCGGCGCGTTGTCGATCAGCCACTGGTCGGCCTCGTCGATCAGCGTCTCGAGGTCGCCGTAGCTCACGCCCGTGGCCATCCCGAGCTTGGCGGCGATGAGCTGGCGCGCGAGCTGGCGCGTGTCGTCGCCGGAGGGCGGCGTGTCGAGGAGGTCGACGAGCTCGTCCTGCGTGTAGGTCTCGTCGCCGAGCGTGAGCTCCGTGACGGGCCAGAGCTCGACGTGGTTGCGCCAGTAGCCGATCGTCGCGACACAGGGCGTCCCCGCCGGCTCGCTGCCGGTGTCCTCCACGGCGGGCTCGCCGGTGTCGGCGACGCCGGTGTCGACCGGCGGGTCCTCGCCGGGCGGCGAGCCCGTGTCGAGCGGCGTGGTGCCGGTGTCGACCGGCGGGTCCTCGCCGGGCGGCGAGCCCGTGTCGAGCGGCGGGGTGCCGGTGTCGACCGGCGGGTCCGCGACGGGCGGCGAGCCCGTGTCGAGCGGCGTGGTGCCGGTGTCGACCGGCGGGTCCGCGACGGGCGGCGAGCCCGTGTCGAGCGGCGTGGTGCCGGTGTCGACCGGGGGGTCCTCGACGGGCGGCGAGCCGGTGTCGGGCGGCGGGTCCTCGACGGGCGGCGAGCCGGTGTCGGGCGGCGGGTCCTCGACGGGCGGCGAGCCGGTGTCCTCCGCCGGCACCTCGCCGCTGTCC
This sequence comes from Myxococcota bacterium, assembly GCA_049322475.1. GTDB lineage: Bacteria > Myxococcota_A > UBA796 > UBA796 > SXON01 > JBMOQZ01. The sequence goes on from JBMOQZ010000113.1 coordinate 1,955, forward strand.
ACCACGGGATCGCGCTCGCCGGTGTCCGGGTCGGGCGGCGAGAAGTCGCCGGCGCCCCCGTCCGCGGCCCCCGGACCGCTCGGCACGTCGGGATCCGTCGTCGGCTCGGTCGACCCCCCCGGGTCGTCGGCCTCGGGCAACTTCTCCTCGACGAGACCGTAGTCGCTGCACGCCGCCAGGAACGCGCAGACGGACAACCCCCACACACCCCTCATGAGCACCCCCGCCGCACAGGCTAGCCACAGTCAAGAGAGCGTCAGCTCTTCGACCGAGCGAACACGTGCCTGTGAAACACGCGGATGTATCAGCGCGTGTATCGCGCTTCGGGGCCCTCGAACGACGAGCCGTCCGCCCACGTGCCCGGGCTGAAGTCGAGGCTCGACGCGTCGGCGTGGTCCACGTACCGGGTACCCCAGACGTCGGGCGACAACACGAGCGACGCATCGGTGATCGCGTCCTCGCTGCCCGAGTCGCCGTAGCCGAGCGAGGTGATGGCGCGCCCGTCCGCCGCGACGATCTCGACGGCCTCGCCGGCGTTCCGGAGCGAGAGCCCGTACTGGAGGCTCCGGTCCTCGTTGTCGGCCACGAAGAACTGGACGAACGGCTCGGACAGGCGGGAGACGGAGCCGCCGCCGAAGACGACCACGGCCTCGCCCGCGCGGAGCACGGTGCCGCTCGCGAAGGTGTGGCGCGGCAGGTCGGGGAAGTCGGTCTCCACGATGGTCACGCCGGAGAGGTCCACCGTGGCGTCCGCGACGTTGGCGATCTCGAGGTACTCGTCCTCGACGTCGTCGACGGTGCCGTCGCCGTTCGGGTCGCCGTCGACCGTGGCGTCGGCGAGGATCTCGTTGATCACGAGATCGCCGGCCTCGGCGTCGGCGACTGTGACGCGTACGTCGAAGGGGTCGGCCGTGAAGGTGTCGCCGTCGAGCTCGCACGACACGGTGACACGTGTTGCCCCGCCGTCGAGCGGCTGGCCCACGCCGGGCTCGTAGAAGGCGAGCACGTCGTCGTCGGAAGAGGCGAAGTCGCAGCCCGTGGTCACGACCTCGGCGGGGTCGTCGCGGGTGTGGCTCGCCGTCACCGACGCCCGCAGCGTCCCGCGCGTGTCGAGCACGCCGTCGTCGGGCCACCACGCCACCTCGATGCCCGTGTATCGCCACGTGTCGGGCTCGGTGTCGGCGTCCGTGTCGCCGTCCGTGTCGGCGTCGGTGTCGCCGTCCGTGTCGGCGTCGGTGTCGGCGTCCGCGTCGGCGTCGAGGTCGTCGCCCGTGTCGCTCGACCCCTGCTTGATCTCGCCGGCGCAGGCAAGGAGCAGGAGGAGCCACATGGGCAGCGGCTATCCGCGCCGGTTCGCGCCGTCGATGCAGCGGAGCACGAGCGCCGTCCAGCCGGTCTGGTGGGTGGCGCCGAGCCCCTTGCCGGTGTCGCCGTGGAAGTACTCGTGGAAGAGCACGAGCTCGCGGAAGTGGGGGTCCTCCGCGTACAGCCGCGTGTCGCCGTGGAACGGGCGGCGGCCCTGCTCGTCCGGGAGGAAGATCGCGAGCAGGCGGCGGCGCAGCTCGTCGGCGACGCCTTGGAGCGTGACGCGCCGGCCGGAGCCCACCGGGCACTCGACCGTGAAGTCGTCGCCGTAGAAGCGGTGGTAGCGCTCCAGCGCCTCGATCAGCAGGTAGTTGACCGGGAACCACACCGGGCCGCGCCAGTTCGAGTTGCCGCCGAACATGCCGGTGTCGCTCTCGCCGGGGCAGTAGTCCACGCGGTGCTCCTCGCCGCCGACGTGCAGGACGTAGGGCCGGTCGCGGTGGGCGCGGGAGAGCGATCGGACGCCGTAGGGCGAGAGGAACTCGTCCTCGTCGAGCACGTAGCGCAACACCCGCTCGAGCTGCGCGCGGGTGGGGATCGCCAGCATGCGGAGGTCGCGCCGGGGGTCGCCGCGGGGCACGTCGAGGCGGGAGAGGTGGCGCGCGAGGTCGGGCTTGTTGTGGAGGAACCAGTCCATCCGCTTTCGAAAGCCGGGGAGCGCGCGCAGCGTCTCGGCGTCGAGCACCTCCACCGCGAAGAGCGGGATGATGCCGACCATCGAGCGGATCCGCAGCGGCAGCACGTCGCCCCCGACGGAGAGGCGGTCGTACCAGAAGCCGTCCGCCTCGTCCCAGAGGCCGGTGCCGCCGAGCGTGTTGATGGCGTCGACGATCTCGACGAAGTGCTCGAAGAACTTGGACGCGAGGTCCTCGTAGGCGTCCTCCCCGCGGGCGAGCTCGAGCGCCATCGCGAGCATGGTCGCGCAGTAGAACCCCATCCACGCGGTGCCGTCGGCCTGCTCGACGTGGCCGCCGGTGGGGAGCGGCCGGCTGCGGTCGAACACCCCGATGTTGTCGAGCCCGAGGAAGCCGCCGGCGAAGAGGTTCTTGCCCTCGGGGTCCTTGCGGTTGACCCACCACGTGAAGTTGATGAGCAGCTTCTGGAAGGCGTGGACGAGGAAGCGGCGGTCGCGCCCGCCCGGGGGGCCCGTCATCTTGTAGACGCGCCACGCGGCCCACGCGTGCACGGGCGGGTTCACGTCCGAGAAGTTCCACTCGTACGCCGGGAGCTGCCCGTTCGGGTGCATGTACCACTCGCGCAGGAACAGCTCGAGCTGCGACTTCGCGAAGTCGGGATCGAAGCGCGCGAAGGGGATCATGTGGAACGCGAGGTCCCACGCGGCGAACCACGGGTACTCCCACTTGTCGGGCATCGAGACGACATCGCGGTTGTAGAGGTGGCGCGACCACTCGCGGTTGCGCCCCTGCAGGCGATCCCGGGGCGGCGCGGGGTGGGCGGGATCGCCCTCGAGCCAGTCCTTCACGACGAAGTGGTAGAACTGCTTCGTCCAGAGCAGGCCCGCGGCGCCCTGCCGCCAGATGCGGGCCTCCTCCGGGGTGGCCTCCGGCGGGACGTGCTCCGCGGCCCACGCGTCGGCTTCGGCGATGCGCGCGGCGAAGGTGCGCGCGGGGTCGGAGGGGGCGAGGTCCGCGGCGGCGAGCCGGAGGCGCAGCGTCTTCGACTTGCCGGCCGGCACGATCATCCGGTACCAGGCCGCCGCCTTCGTGCCGGACATCGCCGGGTTGGTGACGTCGCGGCCGAGGATCACGCGGTCGTGGAAGGCGTCCTTGACCCACGGGAACGCGTTCGGCGAGCCCCACAGGCGCTCGCGGTTGGACTCGTTCTCGGTGAAGAGCCACTCGGGCTCGCCCGCCGCCTCCAGCGCGAAGGTGCCGAGCTGGGGTCCCTCGGCGAGGACGCGGCCGCCGTCGCCGAGCCACGTGCGGGGGCGCTCGCCGTAGCCCTCGCCCGTGCGGCCCCAGCTCCAGGTGTTGCGGAACCAGAGCGTCGGGAGCACGTGCAGCGGCGCCGCGTCGGGCCCCCGATTGTGGATCGTGACGCGCACGTGCACGTCGTCGGGCGACGCCTTCGCGTACTCGACGAACACGTCGAAGTAGCGGCCCCCGTCGAAGATGCCGGTGTCGGCGAGCTCGAACTCCGGGTCGCGGCGCGAGCGGCGGCGGCTCTCCTCGACGAGGCGCGCGTACGGGAACTCGGCCTGCGGGTACTTGTAGAGCGCCCGCATGTACGAGTGCGTCGGCGTGGAATCGAGGAAGAACCACTCCTCCTTCGCGTCCTCGCCGTGGTTGCCCTCGGGCCCGGTCAGCCCGAAGATGCGCTCCTTGAGGATGGGGTCGCGCTCGTTCCAGAGGGCGAGCCCGAAGCAGAGGCGGCACTGGCGATCGCAGAGGCCGAGGAGCCCGTCCTCGCCCCAGCGGTACGCCCGCATGCGCGCGTGATCGTGGGGGAAGTAGCCCCACGCGTTCCCGTCGGGGGAGTAGTCCTCGCGCACCGTCCCCCACTGCCGATCGGACAGGTAGGGCCCCCAGCGCTTCCAGTTCGCGCGGCGCGCGCGGTCCTCGGCGAGGCGCAGGGACTCGGCGTTCGACATCGGCACTCCGGCGGAGGTCGCGATCATGACACAGGCGACGGGACGGACGACCGGACGGCCGCATGGGGTCGGCTGTCGTGGGTGTGTGCACACGGAAACGAAATGGGCGATCGCCGCGGTCGTGCTCGTCGCGGGCGCCTGGATCGGGTCGTCGTCCGAGCGCCCGCCCCGCCCGGCGCCTCGCGCCGAGGTCGCGCGCGATCCGGCCGACGCTTCCGCGTGGGGGCAACGCCGGCGCCGGACGACGACGAGATCGCGGGGAACCTCGGCTTGTTCGGAGTCGGCCGGGTCGGGGTGGGCCGGGTGATCCGCGAGCTGGCTCCGGCGCCTGGAGGTGGCGCGCGGAACGCTCTCGTGGCGCGACGTCCCGGAGGGCGGGAGGGGCGAGTGCGTGGCCGCCGAGGTGCGGTCGAAGGTGACGGAGGCCCAGGGTTCGGTGTCCGGCGATCCCGAGTCCGGCGCGTACGTCCTCGGCTGCGGTGCGCTCGCTTTCATCGAGGAAGGCGAGTTCTTCTCGACGGCGAACACCGGCGCCCCCTGCGAGATCGGGGTCGTCTCCCTCGTCGAGGGTCGCATCGCCGAAGGGCCGGCGGTGAGGGTCGTGCCCCCCCTCGGCGTGGACCTCGCGGTGCGGCTCGTCTACCCGACGGAGGCGGACTGCCGGACGTTCACCGACGCCGAGATCGTGGCGAGCCGGGACCGTGTCCGGAAGCCGCGGGAGAAGTGCCCCGCGACGTGCGAGGGGGACCTCGCGGACCTCGTTGCGTCTCCCGAACGCAGCCTCGCGGAGGCCGAACGAGCCCGGAGGGAGGCGGGGAGCCCTTGACCCGACCGGCGGAGCGCATCGAGGTCGACGATCTTCGGCGCCTACCCGGGCGGCCCCGCGGCCAAGCTCGACCCACGTGCTCGGCACGTCCTCCGACTCTGGCCGCCTCGCGGCCAACCTCGACCCACGTGCTCGGCAGGTCCCCCGACTCTGGCCGCCTCGCGGCCAACCTCGACCCACGTGCTCGGCACGTCCCCGGACTCTGGCCACCTCGCGGCCAAGCTCGACCCACGTGCTCGGCACGTCCCCGGACTCTGGCCACCTCGCGGCCAAGCTCGACCCACGTGCTCGGCACGCCCCCCCGACACTGGCCACCTCGCCGCAAGAATCGCATCTGACCGACCCGGACCGCGGCCCGGAGGAGGCGAACGGCGGATCGCGCGACGCGGGGCGGGCGGGACGCCCGCCCCCACCAACACTACGACCCGCCCCGCCCCCGGGTCACGCGAGGCCTGCTCGCCTTCCATGCACTCGAGGCCCACACCCCCCCGCGTCGTGTCGGACCGCTTCCCGAGCGAGGAGTCGCCTCGGGCGGTGGGGGTCGAGCCCGTTCTGCTCGACCGGCTGTTGATCGGCGCGGAGACGGCGCGTTCCGACGCCCTCTTCGTGGTGGCCGACGGTCGGCTCGTCGCGGCGCGGACCTTCGGCGGCGAGGACGCGCCGCGCTTCGTGCGCTCGCTGGCCGACGACATCGCGATCCTCGCCGGGGGCGAGGCGGGGGGGCAAGGGACGAACCTGCGGCCGTCCGACCTCGCCGCCCTCGGCCAGGCCCTCGTCGACGGCGGCACCTGGACGGGGGCCCCGGTCGTGCCGGAGGGCTGGACGGACGCCCTCGCCCTCCCGACCGGCGAGCTCGCGGGTAACTGGACCGCGCAGCCCGACCCCACCGACCCCGCGCGGCCGCCCGTCGGCTTCGGGCACGTCACCGACGACGGCGAGGCCTTGCTGATGTACCCGGAGGCCCGCCTCGTCGTGGTGCGGACGATGCGCCGGGTCGGGAACCGCTACGACCGCCGGTACGACGCGCGGGACCGGATGGAGTGGCTGGACGAGATGGCCGAGTCGATCGCGGTCGAGAAGCTGGGGCGGCCGCCGCTGCACGAGTAGGGCCGGGGCGGGCGGGACGCCCGCCCCCACGAACGACGGCGAGCGCGCGTACGAGACCGAGCACGAGGTCGAGCCCGAGCTCGCCCCTTCAGTCCCCGGCCGCCGCCCCGTCGATCACGCAACACGTGTCGTCGTGTGTCACTCTCCCGGCCACCACCTCGGTGTCCTGGGCGAGCATCGCCCGCACCACCTCGCGCTTGTCCGCGCCGCAGACGAGCCAGAGGCGCGCGCGGGCGCGGTTGATGGGGAGGAACGTGAGCGTCACGCGACGGCGGCCCTTGTAGGGGAGGGTGACGGCGACGAGCGCCTCCTCCTCGTCGACGGCGGGGTCGCCGGGGACGAGCGACGCCGTGTGGCCGTCGTTGCCGAGGCCGAGGTGGACGAGGTCGAGCGGGGAGGGGAGCTGCGCCGCGTACGAGCGGGCGGCCTGATACGTATCGGGATGTGTCACGGGGATGGGGTGGAGGTTCGCCGGCGCGGTCAGCGCGGCGGCGAGCCCCGTGAGGTTGCGGTCGGGGTGGCCCTCGGGCGCGACGCGCTCGTCCACCTGCCAGACGTGCACGCGCTCCCAGGGCAGGTCCATCGCCGACAGCGCGGCGAACATGCGCCACGGGGTGGTGCCGCCGCTGGCCGCGAGGTGGAACTCGCCCCGGGCGGCGACGGCCGCGCGCGCGTGCTCGGCCACGATCTCGGCGGCGCGGAGCGCCGCGGCGCCGGGATCCGGCGCGACCTCGAGCTTCACTTGATCTCCGGGTTCTCCCAGCGGCCGCCCTCTACCACGCGGTCGGCGTCCCAGGGGCCCCACGTCCCGCGCTCGTAGAGCGCCACCGGGCGGGGCGCGTCGAGCACCGGCGACACCACGCGCCACGCCTCCTCGACGCCGTCCTGGCGCGCGAAGAGCCGGGCGTCGCCGTCCATCGCGTCGCCGAGGAGGCGCTCGTAGGCCTCGGGGCGCTCGCCGAACACCGCCTCGTGCGCGACGGACAGCGCGAGCGGGGCGCTGACCATCGCGTCGCCGGGCTGCTTGGCCTGGACGTGCAGCGCGACGCCGTCGTTCTTGCCGAGGCGGAAGCGGAGCTGGTTGGCCTGGGGGCGCGGGCTCTGCGGGTCGGCGAAGAGCAGGCGCGGGGGCGGGAGGAACTCGACGACGGCCTCGGTCGCCGTGACGGGGAGGCCCTTGCCGGCGCGGATGTAGAAGGGCACGCCGGCCCAGCGCCACGAGTCGATCTCCACGCGCAGGGCGATGAACGTCTCCACGTCGCTGTTGCGGGCGACGCCGGCCTCGTCGCGGTAGTCGCGGTACTGGCCGCGCACGACCTTCGCGGGCTCGAGCGCGCGCATCGCCTTGAACACCTTCACCTTCTCGTCCCGCCAGGCGTCCGCCTCGTTGGACACGGGCGGCTCCATCGCGAGCAACGCGACGATCTCGAGCAGGTGGTTCTGCACGACGTCGCGCAGCGCGCCCACGCCCTCGTAGAACGCGCCGCGGCCCTCGAGCCCGAAGCTCTCGGCCATCGTGATCTGCACGCCCTTGATGTAGTGGCGGTTCCACACGGGCTCGAGCAGAACGTTGGCGAAGCGGAACACGAGCAGGTTCTGGATCGGCTCCTTCCCGAGGAAGTGGTCGATGCGGAAGATGCTCGACTCGGGGAACGCCGCGTGCAGGCACGCGCCCAGCGAGCGCGCCGACGGCAGGTCGCGCCCGAACGGCTTCTCCACGACCACGCGCGCGTCGCGGTGCAGCCCGACCTCCTTGAGCGAGGACACCACGGTCTCGAAGAGGTTCGGCGGGATGGCGAGGTAGTGCAGCGGCCGGCGCCCCTGCAGCTTGGCGGCGAGCTGCTTGAACGTGTCGACCTCGCCGTAGTTCCCGCCGTGGTAGGTCAGGTTGGCGGCGAGCCGCGCGAACACGGCCTCGTCGAGCTTCTTCACGGACGCCTGGATCGACTCCCGCGCGTGGGCGCGGAGCTGCTCGTCGGTCCAGGGGCGGCTCGCGACGCCGACGACGGGGCAGTCGAGCTTGCCCTTGCGCGAGAGCTGGTAGAGCGCCGGGAAGATCTTCTTGCGGGCGAGGTCGCCGGTGGCGCCGAAGAAGACGAACGCGTCGGAGCGGGCGCTCACGCCTTGCTCCGCACCGCGTGCCCGCCGAACTGCTTGCGCAGCGCGGCGACCACCTTCATCGCCGGCGACTCGTCCTGCCTCGAGGCGAAGCGGGCGAACAGCGCGGCGGACAGGACCGGCGCGGGGACGGCGAGCCGGACGGCCTCGTTGACGGTCCAGCGGCCCTCGCCGGAGTCCTGCGCGTAGCCCTCGATGCCGGCGAGGCCGGGGTCCTCGTCGAGCGCCTTGACGAGCAGGTCGAGGAGCCAGCTCCGCACCACGCTGCCGTGTTGCCAGGCCCGCAGCGCGGCGTCGACGTCGATGCCGACGTCGGCGGCCTTGAGCAGCTCGTAGCCCTCGGCGTACGCCTGCATCATCCCGTACTCCACGCCGTTGTGGACCATCTTGGTGAAGTGCCCGGCGCCGACGGGGCCGACGTGCGCGAACCCGTCCCGCGGCGCGAGCGAGTCGAAGATCGGCCGCGCCTTCGCGACGTCCTCCTTCGAGCCGCCGACCATCAGGCAGTAGCCCTCGGTCAGGCCCCAGATGCCGCCGCTCGTGCCGGCGTCGACGAAGCCCACGCCCCGCGCGGCGAGCGCGGCGCCGCGGCGCTTGCTGTCGTGGAAGTTCGAGTTGCCGCCCTCGATGAGCAGATCGCCGGCCTCCAGCAGCTCGCCGAGCTGGCGGACCGCGTTCTCCGTGATCTCGCCCGAGGGGACCATCACCCACACCACGCGGGGCGGCGCGAGGCGCGAGACCAGCTCCTCCAGCGTGGCGACCTGGCTGACCTCCGGGTTCCTGTCGAATCCGACGACCGTGTGCCCGTCGCGGCGGAGGCGCTCGGCCATGTTGCCGCCCATGCGCCCCAGTCCGACCATCCCGATTTCCATCGTTTCCTCCGCCGGATGACGGAGGGCAGTCTACGACGGATCAGCGCCCGCGGATCGGGACGAGCCCCGTGCCGACCATCGCCGTGGCCGCCGGCTCGCCGCGCCCGGTGACGAAGCCGCCCCCGCGCAGCCAGGAGCCCAGCGGCGTGTTCGCGAGGTCCTGCCCGGCGGCGCGGTTCGCGACGATGGGCCCGGGCGAGTACCCGGTGCCGACGAGCACCGGGCGCCACCCGGTCCCGCCGGCGTGGACGCGCGTGGCCGTGACGCCGAGCGCGGTCGGGCCGAGGTCGGCGTCGTCGACGGAGAAAATTCGCAGGCCGATCGCGGGGTCGCGGGGGTCCGGGATGCGGAAGAGGCGCCACCGCGGCGCGCCCCCCAGCGGCAGGCCGGCGCGCACGGCCGGCGAGTCCGCGGTGCCGCTGATGCGCAGCGACCCGCCCGCGAGCTGCCAGGTGTCGGACAACACGGTGGGCGTCATGATCATCGCCATCGGGCTCGTCGCCCGCCCCACGCCGAGGTTCACCAGCAGGTGCGACTCGGCGACCGCGCCGAGCCAGGGGTCCTCGCGCGGCGTCCAGTGGAACGAGAGCACCGAGCCCCAGAGCGCGGTGTTCTCGCGCAGCTCCCGGGCGAGCGCGTGGAGGCCCGTGTTCGCGAACATCGCCGCGCCCGGCCGGAACGCGACGCCCTCGGAGATCACGGCGTCCACGGAGAACACCCAGGACTCGCCGGCCTCCGGTGACCGGAGCGCGCCGTCCACGCGGCAGCTCCCGTCCTCGACCACGCACCGGAAGGGGCCTCCGCCCGCCCCGTCGAGCGTGCCGGCCACGGCGACGCCGTCGGCGAGCGCGCCGTCCTCCTCGATCACCGTGAGCCGCGCGGAGGGCCGCACCGTCCCGCCCGGCCCCGGCACGAGCCAGGCGAGGACGGAGACGAAGTAGTCTCGCGGCCGGGGCTCGTCGCCGGCGGACGCGCGGGCCAGCGTGCCCGCGAGGTCGAGCAGCCCGCGCCCGTGCCCGTCCACCCACGGGCGCGTGTTCGGCTGCGTCGCCGCGCCCGCCTGCAGCAGCACGCGGACCTCCTCCGCCGTGTGTCCCCGGGCGAGCAGGTGCGCGGCCGCCCCGCTGACGAGCGCCGCCGCCTGGCTGGTGCCGGCGTAGAGCCAGTAGCCGACGCGCGAGGGCTCGTGCAGCGCGATGGTCTCGGCGAGCAGCCCGTCGAGGTAGCCGTCGCCGTTGCGGTCGGCGTCCACCGACCCGCCCGGCGCCACGAGGTCGACCCGCGGGCTCGCGTTGGAGTAGCTCGTGGGCACGAACCGCCCGTCCTCCGACGGCCGCACCGCCCCCACGGCGACGACCAGCGGGTTGGCGGCGGGCTGGGTGACCGTCCCGAGCCCCTCGTTGCCCGCGGCGGAGACGAGCACGGCGCCCGCCTGCGCCGCGCGCTCGAGCGCGTCCGTCAGCGCGCGGCTGGGCACGTAGCCGGCGCCGAAGGACAGGCTCATGTTCACGACGTCCGCGCCGTTGGAGACGGCGTGCAGGATGCCGTCCACGAGCGCGAGCTCGGTGCCCACGTCGTCCTCGTCGAGCACCTTCACCGGCATGATCGACACGCCCGGGGCGATCCCGCGCACGTCCGCGTTCGACGCGATCAGGCTCGCGATGTGCGTGCCGTGCTGGTGGTCGTCGTCCGGGTGCGGGTCGTCGTGGATGTAGTCCCACGGGGCCACGAACCGCACCTTGCGCAGCGACGGGGCCCGCGCGTGGCGGCGGCCCTCGTGGACGCACTCGCTCCACGCGACGCCGGTGTCGAGGACGGCGACGACGACGTCCTCGAGGCCGTCGGTGACCACCCCGCCGGCCTTCGTCGCCGCGAGGTGCCACTGGTGATGGGCGGTGGCGGGGGTGGCGCGGTCGCCGGTGTGGGTCGCGCCGAACGTCCTCGCCATCGGCGCGGCGTCGTCGACGTCCGGATCGTCGGCGAGCGCGTCGAGCAGGTCGGCGCGATCGACCCCCCGGGGCACCGCGAGCGCTGTCCAGCCGCTGGGCCCGGGCCGTCCCAGCACCTCGGTGTCGAGGCGGCGGGCGACGGCCTCCGGGTCCCGGGCGAGCACGAGGACGCGGTCGGTGAGCCAGGTGTCGGATTCCACGTACGGCGACGGCGCCGGAGCGGAGCCGCCGCGCCGCAGGACGGTCCTCTCCTCCGCGGACGGAGCCTCGCGCGGCGCCGGAGAGGTGTCCCCCCCGCCCTCCCGCAGCGCCCAGACCCCACCCAGCAGGAGCAGAAGCCCCCCTGCGACGCGGCGCATTCTCCGCATCCCCCCGTCCCTCCCCCAAGGTAGGGAGCCCGGCGGCCGAGGGAAGGGGAGCGAGCACGCTCCGGCGGAGCTCGCCGCCACGATCCCGATGGCCAGCGGATTTTCGGGGGGTGCTTACGGATCTGGGCGAGGAGGTCGCGATGTTCGCGCTGTGGCTGGTGTTCCTCGGGGGCTGCGGCGAGCGGCCCATCACGCCGCCCGTTCCGCCGTGGCAGGAGCCCGAGCCGGGGCCGGTGCCCGAGCCCGACCCGGTGCCGGAGCCCAACCCGCCCGAGGTCCCGACTCCGCCGGGCGGGTGAGGTCGCGTTGACACCCGGAGTCCGCCGTGCGAAGCGGTAGGCCCGCGATGGCCACCGCCCCCCTCGAGCTCGTGACGGGCACCGGCCGCGTCCTCCTCGTCGACGACGACCCGGACGTGCGCGCGACGGTGCGCCTCATGCTCGAGATCCTCGGCTACGACGTGGTCGAGGCGGACGGCGGCGCCGCGGCGGTCGCCCTCGTCGGCGGCGGCGACGTGCCCGACGCCGTCATGCTCGACCTCCACATGCCCGGCATGGACGGCGAGGAGACGCTGGCGCGCCTGCACGCGCTGCGGCCCGGGCTCCCCGTCGTGGTGTGCGCGGGCGCGCCGCCGTCGCGGGGGCTCCCGGTGGCCGGCTTCCTCCCGAAGCCGTTCACCGTGGAGGAGGTGGGGCGCTGCGTCGCGAAGGCGCTCGGCCGTCAGTAGGCGAGGTCGAAGTCGACGCCGTCGTCGAGCTTCGGGTCGACCTCGGTCCGCAGCCAGGTGAAGCGCTCGGCGAGCTCGCGGTCGCGGCCCCAGGCGACGAGGCGGACCGGCAGGTGCGTGCGCTCGCTCACGGCGAGCTCGGCGCCGCCGTAGGGCAGGCCTTCGACCGCGCCGACCGTGAACACCATCGCGGGCTCGCCGGAGATGGTCTCCGGGCGGGGCTCGCCGAGGGCGGACAACGTCGAGGCGCCCGGCGGGAAGAGCCCGCTGAACTTCTCGACGAGGTACCCGAAGCCGGCCTGGGCGAGGGAGTAGTTCGTCTCGCGGCGCAGGATCGGGTTGTCGATGCCGAGCGACAACACCCCCAGCGCGCGGCCCGTGAGCCCGCCCGGGTAGACGAGCACGTCGCCGTCGTTCCTGCACGCGCACCAGTAGACCTTGCGGCCCGGGTACACGGTCTCCCAGGCGATCTGGATCTCCCAGGGCTTGCGGAAGCTGGTCCGCATCCGCTGCTCCACCCCGAGGTCGCCCTTCACCCGCTCCTGGATGGTCTGCTCGGTGCGGTACGCCGAGAGGCGGCGCCACGCCTCGCCCATGCGCTGGACGTAGTCGGCGGCGGTGGCGGCGTGGGCGGCGGCGAGGAGCGGCAGCAGCATCGACATGGGCAGGCGCACCATACACGGGCCCGCAACGCGGCGCGAGACGGTCCTACCGAATGGACGCCAGCGCCTCCGCCGCGGCGATCCGCACCTCGTCGTCGACGTCGTGGAGGCGCTCCTCGAGCATGGGGATCACGTCGCGCTGGCGCACGTCTTCGAGGGAGCGGCAGGCCTCGGCGCGCACGAGCGCGCTCTTGTCCGAGAGCGCGGCGAGCAGCGTGGGCAACGCGTCGATCGACTCGGTGAACCCGAGCAGCTGCACGCACAAGAAGCGCATCACCGGGTCCTTCCTGCTCTTCTCGTAGCACTCCATGAGGTCGGGGATGGCCTCGGCGCGGTCGAAGAGCACGGCGTCGAAGGCGGCGTCGGCGAGGATCGGGTCCGGGTCGCGCATGCGACGGAAGAGGTCGGCGTAACGGGGGCGCATCTGCCCGCCGACCTTAGCAGGCTCGCGCCCACCTTTCAGCGCGTCGCGTGGGTTATGCGCGCGGCGGAATGCTGATCCTCCTCTCGAACGACGACGGCATCGAGGCCCCCGGGCTGCGCATGCTCGAAGCGTCGCTGGACGGCCTCGGGGAGCTCTGGACGGTCGCGCCCGCCACCGAGCAGTCGGCGCGGTCGCACGCGCTCACCATGCACGAGCCGCTCCGGCTCACGAAGCACGGCGAGCGGCGCTTCGCGGTGAGCGGCACCCCCGCCGACTCGGTCTACCTCGCGGTCCACCACGTGCTCCCGCGCAAGCCGGACCTCGTGATCTCCGGCATCAACCGCGGGACGAACCTCTCGAACGACGTCGTGTACTCGGGCACGGTCGCCGCGGCGCGCGAGGGCGCGTCCTTCGACATCCCGGCCGTCGCCGTCAGCCTGTGGATCGGCGAGCAAGGGCCGCGCTGGAGCACGGCGCAGCTCGTCGCGCGCCGCGTCGCGGAGCGGGTGATCGCCCGCGGCCTGCCGTCCCGGATCCTGCTCAACGTCAACGTCCCGGACCGCCCGCCCGAGGAGCTCCGGGGCATCCGCGTCGCGCCGCTCGGACGCCGGTACTACCAGTCGCTCGTCGCCGAGAAGACCGACCCGCGCGGGCGCAAGTACTACTGGATCGGGGGCGACCACGAGCGGTTCGACGACCTGCCCGACACCGACGGGCCCCTCTGCGAGGCCGGCTACGCCGTCGTGACGCCGCTGCAGATGGACCTGACCGCGCACGACGTGATCCCCGAGCTGCGGGGGTGGGAGATCTGATGCTGCACGACCTGATGAAGACGTGGTTCGAGTGGTCGCTGGAGTGGGGGTACCTCGGCGTCTTCACGATGATGGCGCTCGAGAGCACGATCGTGCCCATCCCGAGCGAGATCATCATGCCGCCCGCCGCCTACTGGGCCGCGCAGGGGCGGTTCAGCCTGCCCGGCGTCGTGCTCGCCGGCGGGCTGGGGAGCACCTTCGGCTCCTCGCTCTGCTACTGGCTCACGTACACCGTCGGGCGCGCGTTCGTCGCCCGGTGGGGGCGGTGGTTCCTGCTCCCGCCCGAGCGGCTCGAGCTCGCGGAGCGGTGGCTCGCCAAATACGAGCTCGGGGGCGTGTTCCTCGCGCGCCTGCTCCCCGTCGTGCGCCACCTCATCGGGTTCCCGGCGGGGCTCGTGCGCATGCCGTTCCTCAAGTTCGCGACCGTGACGTTCATCGGCTCGACGATCTGGTGCGGCGTGCTCTCCTGGTACGGCGCGCGCACGATCGGGCGCCGTCCCGACCTGCTCGACGACCCGGGCGCGCTCGCGCACGTGATCAAGGAAGACCTGCTCTGGTTCGTGCTCCTCGTGGTGGGGCTTGGCGGCGGGTGGCTCTTCGTGAAATGGTTCGGCAGCCGGGGCAAGCCGGCGGAGGCTCCGTGAACGATCTCGAGACCCAGCTCAAGGCCACCATCCGCGACGTCCCCGACTTCCCCAAGCCGGGCATCCTCTTCAAGGACATCACCCCCGTGCTCGCGCAGCCGCGGCTGTTGCACGCCGTGACCGAGCACCTCGCGGAGCTCTATCGGAAGGAAAAGGTCGACGCCGTCGTCGGCATGGAGTCCCGCGGCTTCATCTTCGGCGCGCCGCTGGCGATGGCGCTCGGCGCGGCGTTCGTCCCGGCCCGCAAGCCGGGCAAGCTCCCGTACGACCGCGTCAGCGAGGAGTACGCGCTCGAGTACGGCACGGCGCGCCTCGACATGCACGTGGACGCCGTGAAGAAGGGCGAGCGCGTCTTGATCGTGGACGACCTCATCGCCACCGGCGGTACGGCCGTCGCCACCGCGAACCTCGTCCGAAAGCTCGGCGGCGACGTGGTCGCCTGCGCCTTCGTCATCGAGCTGACGTTCCTCGACGGGCGCCGGGCGCTGTCGCCCACGCGGGTCGACGCGATCGTCCGCTACTAGCTCCGGCGGAGGATGCCGCCGATGCGGAGGTCGCCCTCGTCCTGGGGATGGCCGTCCCAGTCGCGGTCGGGGTCCTCCTCGCCGCGGCCCTGGCGCTCCATGTCCTCGTTCTGGGTGTTGGGCGGCTCCTGCTCGATGGACCAGTCGTCCTCGAGCCGCTCGGATTGGATCGGTCCCGGCCGCCGGTCCTGGTTCCGCATGTCTCCCCCCATGACCTTGGGCTAATCACCGATGCTGGTCCTCGTCGCCGCGGCGGATGCGCACGTCCCCCACGATCGGGCGGTGGCCGTCGCGGCGCCCGAGGGGGGAGCGTGGCTCCTCGTTGCCGCTCCCGGGCGCGACAGCCTGCTGCTGCGCAGTGACGACGACGGCCGCACGTGGAGCCTCCTCGGCGGCGAGCCCGTCGCCGACGCGCTCGTGGGGGCCGCCGCGCGCGACGACGGCGCGATCGCGCTCCTCGGCGAGGCGCGCCTCTGGCTCACGTCGGACGGCGGCGACGCGTGGACGAGCGCGGACACGCCGGGCGGCGATCGCCTCGCCGGCGGCGACGCCTTCCGGGTGGGCGGCGAGGCGGGGCTCCACGAGTGGACCGGCGACGCGTGGGCGACGCGCTTCCAGGGGGCCGTGACCGCGCTCGCGCCGGACGGGAGCGCGCTCGCCGACGACGCCGGCGAGGTGTGGGTCCGCGACGGCGACACGTACGTCGCGTGGGGCTCGCCGGGCGACGTCACCGCGGCGATCGCGATCGACGGGGCGGCATGGGCGGGCGCGCGCGACGGGTCCACCTGGCGCGCGACCGAGGCCGGCGCGTGGGTCGCGTGCGGCGAGCGCGCCTCGGAGGTGCCGGAGGTGACGCGGCTCGCGCGCGTGGGCGACGTCCTGCTCGTCGCGGACGGGAGCGGCGGGCCCTGGGCGAGCGGCGACGGCTGTCGGACGTGGCACGCGAGGCGCGCGCCGCTGGACGTGCTCTACGAGGACGAGGGCGGCGCCTCCTCCGCCGCGGAGGGTGTCGCCGCGCTGGGCGGCGCCGGCGACGCGTGGTGGATGGCCGGGTGGGCGGGCGTCGCGACGAGCGCGGACGCCGGCCGGACGTGGGAGGAGGCGGTCACGATCCCGTCGGACTACACGCGCGGGCTGGCGTTCTCGCCGAGCTTCGGCGCGGACGGCACGGTGTGGTGGGGGGCGTACGGCGGCGGGGTCGCCCGCACGCGCGACGGCGGGGCGAGCTTCGGCGCGCCCAACGGGGGCCTCGGCGCGCCGAACGTGCAGGAGCTGAAGGTGTGGGGGGAGGCCGGCGAGGTCGCCGTCATCGCGATCGTCGCCCACCACCTGTTCCGCTCGCTCGACCGCGGCGAGACGTGGGAGAGCCTCGGCACGCCGTTCGCGACGGACGACCAGGTCTTTTTGTGGGGCGATCGCGACCACCTCTGGGCCGCGGGCCGCGCCACCACGGACTACGGCGGCTCGGCGGTCGCCGAGACCCGCGACGGCGGCGCGACGTGGACGACGTTCGACGCGTTCGAGGCCGCGCTGGACGCCCCCGAGCCGCGCGGGCTCGTCCACGTGTCGCCCGGCGGCGAGCCCGACGTCACCTGCATCGGCAGCTACCAGGCCACGCTCGCGTGTACGGAGGACGAGGGCGAGACGTGGGCGCGCCGCTTCACCGGCAGCGGCACCATGAGCACGCCCGTGGGGTGGCCGGCGACGTCGCCGACGCGCCTCGTGCTGGCCGACGGCGACGGCGTGCACCGCTCCGACGACGGCGGGCGCACCTGGACACACGAGCCGCTCGACGGCGACGCCGCCGCGGAGCTCGCGGCCGCGGGGGACGGCACGCTGTTCCTCACGACGGCGACCGGGCGACTGTTGCGAAGCCGTGACGGCGGCGAGGGGTGGGAGGACCTCGGCATCCGCTTCGGCGGCTCGACGTTCGTGCTGGCGCCCCGCCCGGGCTTCCCCGAGCGCGACGACCTCCTCGTGGGCGGCGCCGACGGCGTGTGGCACGTGATCGACGCCGCGGGCGAGCCCTCGCTGGTGCGGTGGGGCGCGTGGCAGCGGGTGGAGGAGAGCGGGACCTTCTTCTTGCGCTGCGACGGGTGCATGCGCGTCGAGGCGATCGCCGGCGCCTCGCTGGGCTATGCGCAGCGGCTCGACGAGGGGCACGCGCTCGCCGGCTGGATGCGCGGCCACACGGTGCGTGTCCTGGGCGTGAGCGAGGGCGGCGGCGAGGTGGCGCTCGTCGTGGACGGTGTCGAGCGCCTCCGCTTCGGCGAGGACGCCGTCGCCGTGCCCGGCCTGCTCGCCGCGGTGGGAGGGCTCGCGGACGCCTGGCACCGGGTCGAGGTGCGGGGCGTCGCCGGCAACGCCGTGCTGGTCGACGCGCTGGAGGCGTACGGCGAGGGGAGCGCGCTCGACTGGGACGGCGAGGCCGGCGGGTGCGGGAGGGGGTGCGCGGCGATCGGGTTGTTGCCGCTGTTCTGGAGGCGGAAGGCCGCTTCAAGCCGGCGCGGGCGCCGCCTCCTGCAGGGCCTCGCGGGCCACGTCCATCAGCAGATCGTTCGTCGCGGGGATGGCCTCGCGCTCCACCGTCGCGACGATGGACGCCGCCACGTTGCGGTCGAGGCGCCGCTGCAGCACCGCGAGGAAGTCGGACGGCGCCACGAACACGAGCTGGTCGAAGCGCCCGGCGCCCTTCGCCTCGGCGAGGAGCGTGCCGAGGTGCTCGGCGAAGCGCTCGACCGGGCTGTCGATCGGCGCCAGCGTGACCGACCGGCGCCCCGAGCGCCGCACGTTCGCCACGGACTTCACGGTGGGGTTGTCGAGCTCGCCGATGACCTGGAGGTCGCCGCCGGACCGCCCGCCGAAGATCCGCACTCCGCCCGCGTTGCCCACCAGCACCCAGATTCGTCCCATGCCGCCCTCGCGGCTGGAAACCTGGCCACCGATCAGGCTTCGCCCACGATTTTTCGCCACGCCTCGTCGAGCGCGGTCCGGAGCGCTTCCTCGGTCCCGTCGTTGCGGACGACCGCGTGGGCGACGCGCTCCTTCTCGGCCATGGGCATCTGGGCGGCGAGCCACCGGTCGGCGGTGGCGGCGTCGTAGCCCTCGCGCGCCATGAGCCGCGCGCGCTGCACGTCGGGCGAGCAGCTCACCACGAGGAGCCGGTCGTAGCGCCGCCACGACCCCGTCTCGACCATGAGCGCCGCCTCGACCGCCACCACGGGCGCGTCCTGCGCCGCGAGCCAGGCCTCCGTGCGCGCCCAGATCCGCGGGTGCGTGATGCCCTCCAGCACGCGCCGCGCCTCGGGGTCGGCCACGACCACGGCGCCGAGCGCCTTCCGGTCGAGCACGCCCTCCTTCACGACGTCCGGCCACCGCGCGGCGATCTCGTCCAGCGCGGGCTCGCCCGGGGCCACCACCTCGCGGGCCACCCGGTCGAGGTCGAGCACGGGCACGCCCCGCTCCCGGAGCATCCGCGCGACGGTGCTCTTCCCGCACGCGATCCCCCCGGTGAGCCCGACGGTGATCACGTCTTCAGCTCGGCGATCGCCGCCTCGAGCCGCTTGCGCACGCCCTTGCGCGTCTCCTTCGCGAGGCGGGCCTCCAGCGCGGGCACGGCCGCGGTCACGTCGAGGCGGGCGAGCACGTCGGCGCACGGCGCGACGACGTTGTCGTGCTCGAGCGCGGCGGTGCAGGCCTCCGGCAGGCGGGCCTCCAGCTCCACCAGCGCGGCGCGCGCCTCGTCGTGGGCGATCGAGCCCTCCTTCGCCCGCGCCTCCGCGTTCAGCGCGCGCACGAGCTGCGCGCGGAGCACCCGCGCGGCGTAGAGCCGGTCGGGGCCGCTCTCCCCCGTGAGGTCGGACAACAGCTCGCCCGTCGTCTTCGGCGAGGTGTCGCCGGCGGGGTTCGGCTCGTCGATCGCGAGGGCGCGGGGGGCGAGCAGCAGGACGGGGATCGCGAGGAGGAGCTTGCGCACGCGGACCCATAGCCGGTCGCGCCGGGAGGGGTAAGGAGGGGCGCCATGGAGCTGGTCGGATGGTCGGCGCTGGCCTCGCTGGAGGGCGTGGCGCGCCTCGCGGGCGAGCCCGTCGGCGAGACGGAGGCCGAGGCGGGGGCGTTCCCCCCGGGGGTGCGCGGCGTCGCGGTGGTCGACGCCGGCGAGGTGGTGGCGACCGGCGTGCTCGTGGAGCGCGAGGTCGAGGGCGTCCGCTACGCCTCGATGGTGCGGGTGCGCGCGCGGGACGTCGCCGCCGCGCGGCCGCTGTTCTCCGCGCTCGAGGCGCAGGTGCGCCGCGCGCGGGCGACGAGGGTCCGGGTGTCGGTGGCCGACGCCCCCGGGCTGGGCGAGTGGCTCGCCGGCGAGGGGTACGCGCGCGTGGACGCCTTCCTCGAGCTGCGGCGCGAGGGGCGCGCGGTCGCGGAGCCGCTGCCGGCGGGCCTCGCCGAGGCGGGCGTCGAGGCGGTGCCGGTCGCGGCCTTCCTCGCCATGCGGAACGGCGTCTTCGCGGGCACGCCCGGCGCCTTCCCGTTCGACGAGGCGGACTGGCGCGCGGTGACGGCGGGCCCGGGGTACGACGCGTCGCTCGTGCGGGTGGTGCTCCGCGAGGGCGCGCCGATCGGGTACTTCCACGGCGCGCTCCGCGGCGAGCGCGGCGAGGTCGAGGCGATCGGGCTCTTGCCCGCGGCGCGGCGGCGGGGCCTCGGGCGCGTGCTCCTGCGCCGCTGCGAGGGCCGGCTCGCCGAGCGGGGGGCGACGGCCTTCGGGCTCATGGTGGCGGCGTCGAACCGGCCCGCGGTGCGGCTCTACGAGTCGGAGGGCTACCGGGTGCGCACCCGTCGTGAGACGTGGGAGCGTTAGCCGATCGGTGGTACACTCCGCCGCGATGTCGAGGCAACGCCCCGCCCCGGGACGCGTGGTCCCCGCGGTGCTCGCACTGGTCGCCGCGGTGGGGATCGGCCTCGTCGCGTTCGGCGTGCTCGCCGGGCGGGCGGTCCCCGTCCAGGGCCCGAACGGCGGCCCGCTGCCGCCCGAGGTCGGCGGCGAGGCCTCGGGCGCCAAGGTGCGTCCGGGCGCCGTCACCGTCACCGCCGACCCGCCCTCCGACGTGAAGGCGCCGGGCGAGGCGATCTGCGCCGGGTGCGACGTGGTGCTCGTGACGGTGTGCTCGCTCCGGAAGGACTACGTGAGCGCGTACGGCCTGCAGCCCGGCCTCACGCCGGCGATCGACGCGCTCGCCGCGGAGGGCGTCCGGTTCGATCGCGCGTACGCCGCCTCCAGCTTCACGCTCGCGAGCCTCACCGCGGTGCTCACGGGCCGGTTCGGCAGCAGCACCGGGGTGCTGGGGTGGGACAAGGGCCTCGTCGCCGACGTGCCCACGCTGCCCGAGGTGCTCGGCTACTACGGCTACCGCACGGCCGGGTTCACCATCGACGCGGCCTCCGGGTTCCGGCCGGACTACGGGCTCGACCGCGGGTTCCAGCGCCTCGAGATCGTGAAGCCCCCGCGCGACACGCCGGACGGGCGCCGCCGTCGCGGCAAGCCGGGCGCGGGCGGCGAGACGGCGAAGCCCGCCGCGAAGTGGATCTCCGAGCAGCCCACCGACCAGCCGATCTTCGCGATGTTGCACTCGCGGACCGCGCACTTCCCGTTCGTGATCGAGAAGCCGACGGACGACCCCACGGGCGTGCTGCAGGCCCTGTGGGAGGCCGGCGGCGTGCTCCCGCCGGGCAAGCAGGCCATGCCCGGCGACGCCGGCGGCACCGCGCAGGTGGGCGCCGTCGACCTCGGCGGAGGCGACCCCGCCCAGGAGCTGGTGCGGAAGGTGGGGCCGGCGGCGATCGAGGTGTGGCGCAAGGCCTACGCCGACGCCGTCGCCCGCATGGACGTCGACGTGAAGACCCTCGTGGAGGCCGTGGCGGCGCGCGGGAGGCTCGATCGCACCGTGTTCGTGGTGGTGGGCGACCACGGCGAGTCTTTGTGGGACCACGACGAGGCGCTCCACGGCGACGCCTACTTCGACACCGTCGCCAACGTCCCGCTGGTGGTGCGGGTGCCCGGGATCGCGCCGCGGGCGGACGCGGCGCCCGCGCTGGTGAGCCAGGTCGACCTGATGCCGACGATCCTCGAGCTGGTGGGCGCCGTGCCCCCCACCGGCATCGACGGTCGCTCGCTCCTGCCGCTCTTGCGCGGCGAGGCGGAGACGGTGCGCGAGATCGCGCTCGTCGAGGGCGGGGTCGCGAAGAACGACGCGAGCCAGCTGCGCGGCGCGGTCATCTCGCTCCCGTTCACGCTCCTGCGCCAGCCGCCCGGCTGCGGCGGCGGGGCCGACGTCACCTCGCCGCGCTCGTCCGACGGCTCGGCGACGTGCCTCTACGACCTGACGGCGGACCCGGGCCAGACGAAGAACCTCGCGCGCGAGCGGCCCGAGGTCGTCGAGGCGCTCGTGGACGCCTGGCGCGAGTTCCGGGCCTCGCGGGGCGCCGAGGCGCGGCAGCTCTCGCTCGACCCGACCTTCGTCGAGACCCTCCGCAAGAGCGGCTACGACTTCCGGAGCGACGCCGCGCCATGAAGCGCGCCGCCGCCGCCGGCGGCGCGGTGGCCGGCCTCCTGTTCGTCGCGGCGCTCGGGTCCCGGTTCACCTCGCCGGCGCCGCTGGACCCGGCGGTGTGGAACGTCACCTCCGTCGGCGAGCGCGAGAAGGTCGTCACGCCGGGCCTCGGCCGCGGCACCCACGTCGTCGACGGCGCCCTGCTCATCCGCCAGCACGTGTTCCGGCGGGCCGACGTGGTCTCGCCGGTCGACACCCGCCCGGTGGCCCGGATCGAGCTCGCCATGGTCGAGGGCAGCGGGGTCGCCCGCGTGTTGCTGAAGGGCGACGGGCGTCGCCCCCCGGTGGAGGTGGAGCTGACGCCCGACGCGTACCTCGCCGTCACCGCCGGCGGCGCGCCCACGTCGCGCGACGACGCGGGCCCGTGGGCGATCGAGGTGCGGGACGGCCGGGTGGTGCTGGTGCAGGCCGCGGGGCCGGTGCCGCTCGGGCGCGTGGGGCCCGGCACCTTCGATCTCACCGCCGAGTCCGGCGAGGTCGCGTTCGCGGCGATCCGCGCGGTCGGCGAGGACGGCGTCGTCGTGGTGGACGCCGACTTCACGACGGTGCGGCCGTCCGCCTTCTCCTTCGTCGTGGGCGCGCTCGCCGGGGCGATCGCGGGGCTGCTCCTGCGGGTGGTGGCGCTGCGCGGCGTGAGCCGCGCGGA
Organism: Myxococcota bacterium; assembly: GCA_049322475.1. Taxonomy (GTDB): domain Bacteria; phylum Myxococcota_A; class UBA796; order UBA796; family SXON01; genus JBMOQZ01. The sequence continues at coordinate 24,218 of JBMOQZ010000113.1, forward strand.
GGG
>JBMOQZ010000114.1:0-24013 GCA_049322475.1 Myxococcota bacterium
CGTCGCAGTCGTCGTCCTCGCCGTCGCAGGCCTCGTCGGCGCCGGGGTGGGTGGCGGCGTCGGCGTCGTCGCAGTCGGTGGCGTCCTCCACCCAGTCGCTGCGGGGCGCGGAGCAGGAGAGCATCGTGACGGTGGCGTCGCCGTAGCCGTCGCCGTCGTCGTCGAAGTACCAGGTGGGGGCGCCGTCGGCGTCGTCGTCCACGAGGCGGTCGCAGTCCTCGTCCTCGCCGTCGCAGGTCTCGGTGGCGTCGGGGTTGACACCCCCGTCGGCGTCGTCGCAGTCCTCGTCGTTCCCGACGTAGCCGTCGGGCCAGTCGCACGCGAAGACCCAGGTGCCGCGGTCGCCGTACCCGTCCTCGTCGTCGTCGAGCCAGAACTGCTCCTCGTCGTCGGCGCCGCTCTCGTCGGACAGGCCGTCGCAGTCCTCGTCGACGTCGTCGGGGTCGCAGCGCTCGTCTTCGTCGGGGTTCACGCGGGGGTCGGCGTCGTCGCAGTCGCCGCCCTCGTCGACGCGGTCGGCCATCTCGGAGCACGCGAGCTCGAGGGTGGCGTCGTCGCCGTAGCCGTCGCCGTCCGCGTCCACGTAGAAGGCGAGGCCGTCCATCGGGTCCTCGTCGACGAGCGCGTCGCAGTCCTGGTCGATCCAGTCGCAGATCTCCTCCGCCTCCGGGTGCACCCAGGGGTCGGCGTCGTCGCAGTCCTCGCACGCGGCCCAGCCGTCGCCGTCGTCGTCGGCGAAGCCGATCTGCCCGTCGCAGTCGCGGTCGACGGGCTGGTCGCAGCTCTCCTGCGCGCCCGGGTGGGTGGCGGGATCGGCGTCGTCGCAGTCGCCGGCGTCGTCCACGCCCGCGGGGTCGCAGCCGGCGACGGGGGCCTCGACGTCGCCGAAGCCGTCGCCGTCGGCGTCGCCGTAGCGGATGACGATCTCGCAGCGGTCGCGCCCTTTCTCGGGCTCGGGATCCGGGGCGCAGGCCAGCAGGAAGGCGAGCATGTCCGCGAACGGTACTACAGGGGCCGGGCGAGCTCCGGGCCGTCGTTGGCGATGCTGTTGACGGCGTCGGAGACGCGGACGGCCTCCAGCACGTCGTCCGCGCACGGGCGCAAGAGCGCGAGGAGCACGTCGGGCGCGGTGTCGCCGGCGAGCCAGGCCGCCCAGGCGTCGCGAGGCAGGATCACCGGCATGCGGTCGTGGATCGGGGCCACCGTGCCGTTCGGGGGGCACGTCAGGATGGTGTAGGTGTCGACGTGTTTCTCGTACTTGGGGTCCCACCACGACTGCCAGAGGCCCGCGAAGGCGAGCGGCCCGTGGCGCGGGCGCAGCAGCATCGGGAGCTTCGCGTCGCCGTCTCTCCGCCACTCGTAGAAGCCGGTGTTCGGGACGAGGGCGCGGCGCTCGCGGAAAGCGGCGGCGAACGTGCGGCTTGTGGCGACGGTTTCGGCGCGCGCGTTGATGGTGCGCGCGGCCTCGCGGAACTTGGACCACGGGGACAAGAGGCCCCAGTGCATCATCCGCGCGACACGACGTCCGCCGTCGACGCACACGACGGGCATGCGCTTCGTCGGGGCGACGTTCCAGCGGGGAACGACGTCGAGTGGTTCGCAGAGGTCGAGCTCGTGGACGCGGACGATCTCGGTCCAGTCGGTGTCGAGCTTGTAGCGGCCGCACATGGGCCGATTGTCCCACGATAGGAGGCCTCGTGGCTCGCCCGCGCCATCCCGAGAACGCTCCGGGCGACTGGTACGTCGACACGGCCTGCATCGACTGCGGCCACTGCCGCGTGGTGGCGCCGGAGGTGTACGGCGATGCCGGCGATCACGCGATCGTGCGCGCGCAGCCGACAGGCGACACGCGGCGCGCGGCGATGGCGCTGGTGGCGTGCCCGGTGGCGGCGATCGGGACGGACGGCGAGGCCGACCTGAAGGGCGCCGTCGCGGCGTTCCCGACCGAGGTGCTGCCGGACGTGTTCCTCGTGGGGTTCGCGAATGAGCGTACGTTCGGGGCGTCGAGCTGGCTCGTCCGCCGGCCCGGCGGGAACGTGCTCGTGGACGTGCCGCGGGCGAACGCGGGGCTGTTCCGGCGCATCCGCGAGCTCGGCGGCGTCCGGTGGCTCTTCCTCACGCACCGCGACGACGTCGCCGGGCACGAGAAGATCGCGTTGGAGTTCGGCGCGGTGCGCGTGATTTCGCGATCGGTGGCCTGGTATTCGTGGAGCGAGCAGGTCCGCTCCATCGAGAAGCTGCTGGGCGTGCCGTTCGCGCACGTCCTGCCGGGCCACGGGCGGCCGTGGCACGGGACGGTGGAGCGGAAGGACGAGGCGGTTCGGGCGTTCCTGGCGAGGGCCCCGTAGGAAGCCGGGGCGGGGGCAAAGCCCGGTCGAATGGGACGATCTCCGACCAGAGCCGGTTCGAGCGGGACTCGCGTCGGGCGCCCTCGGCGAAAACGGGCGTCGGTCCGTGGAGCCCGCGCGGGATCGGGCGTTCGGAGCGGACTCTGGTCCTGGTCGGAGGGGCTCTGCTTCGGATTCGTCCCACTCGGGCAGGCTCTGCCCGTTCTCGTTCAGGGCCCGAGCACGAGGTACGCCGAGCCAGCCGTGGAGCTGCTCCAGCTCGCGGCGCCCACGAGCAGGTCGGGGACCCCGTCGCCGTCGGAGTCGCCCCCCGCGTCCACGGAGACGCCGGCTCCGTCCTCGAGGCCATCGCCGGTGAGGATCACGTCGGCGTCGGTCGCCTCGTAGGTGCCGGCCGCGGGCCCCAGGAACACGTAGACGGCCCCCTGCTCCCACGCGCCGTGATCGGCGCCGGGGTCGCTCACGACCAGGTCGTCCGCGCCGTCGGCGTCGAGATCGCCCGCGGGCGCGACCTCGCTCCCGAAGGAGGTGTTGGTCCCCACCGTGCCGTCGATGAACACCCTGGCGCCCCAGGCCGTGGTCGTCGCCGACAGAGGCCCCTCGAAGACGTAGGCCGCGCCCTCGCGGCCGTTCTCCGTGGCGCCCACGAGGAGGTCCGCGTACCCGTCGCCGTCGTCGTCCGGCGCGAGCGCCACGGCCCCTCCGAAGTAGTCGTGGAGCTGACGACCCTCGATCACGACGTCCGACCCGGCGAGATCGACGTCGCCCGCGACGGGCCCGTACACCACGTAGACGCGACCGTAGTCGCTCGCCCCACCTGCACCCGCGGCGCCCACCGCGAGGTCGGCGAGCCCGTCGCCGTCCACGTCCTCCCCACCGGCGACCGCGCCGCCCGCCGAGTCGTACCGGTCCTCTCCGTACAACCTCGCGTCCGCCGCGCTCGCCGACACGGTCCCCGCGACTGGGCCGAGGAACACGTAGGCGGCGCCCACCTCGAGGCCCCCGACCTCCGCGGCGTACGCGCCGACGAGGAGATCCGCCCCCCCGTCACCATCGACGTCGCCGGCCCGGTCCAGCGCCGAGCCGAAGCGGTCCCCGGAGGCCGCACCCGTGAGCTTCGCGGCGGCGCCCGCGAGGTCCTCGTCACCGCTCCCCATCGTGGTGAGCAGGTAGGCGGCGCCGGCCCCGACGGCGCCGTCGTCGTCGGACGGGGCGCCGACGAGCACGTCCGGGAGGCCGTCTCCGTCGACGTCGCCCGCGCTCGCGAGCGCGTCGCCCGCCTCGTCGCCGGCAGAATCCCCGAGCCACCGGGCGTCCGCGCTGGCGAGCGAGAGATCTCCGGTCACGGGGGCGAGCACGACGTAGACGGCGCCGCCGTCGGTGTACGCGCCGTCGCTGTCCTCGGCCCCCACGAGGACCTCGTCGTCGCCATCCCCGTCGAGGTCGCCCGCGAACGCGACCGAGCCCCCCGCGAGGTCCATGCTGGCCTCGCCGGTGAGCGTGAAGCCGACGTCGGCGAGCGCCTGCAGGTCGGCCTCCCCGTCGCAGTCGTCGTCGACGCCGTTCCCCCAGACCTCGACGGCCCCGGGCGACACGTCCGCGGTGGTGTCGTCGCAGTCCGTGGCGTCGGACACGTGGCCGGAGGGCGCGTCGCACCGCGAGAAGACCGCCGACGCGTCGCCGTACCCGTCGCCGTCGGCGTCGGCGTACCAGTCGGTCGCGGCGACGTCCTCGTCCTTCTCGCCGTCGCAGTCGTCGTCGACGCCGTCGCAGACGTCGGCCGCTCCCGGGTAGGCCGTCGCGTCGGCGTCGTCGCAGTCGTCGCACGCGACGGCGCCGTCCCCGTCCGCGTCCGTCACGCCGACGGAGCCGTCGCAGTTGTAGTCGAAGGGATCGGCGCAGTCCGCCTCCGGCGCGCGCGGATGGACGTCGTCGCGCCCGTCGTCGCAGTCGGTGGCGTCGTCGACGTAGCCGCTGGGGGCTTCGCACGCGGTCCGCGACGTGCTCGCGTCGCCGAAGCCGTCGCCGTCGTCGTCCGCGTACCAGACGGCCGCGTCCGCCGCGGCGTCGTCGGCCGTGCCGTCGCAGTCCTCGTCCACACCGTCGCAGGTCTCTTCGCCGTCGGGCGAGACCGTCGCGTCGCCGTCGTCGCAGTCGCTCCCGTCCGCCGAGGTGCCGGCCGGCTGGGTGCAGTCGACCACGGGGGACGAGGGGTCGCCGAAGCCGTCGCCGTCGGCGTCCGTGTACCAGGTGTCGCCGTCGACGCCGCCGTCGTCGGCCACGCCGTCGCAGTTCTCGTCGTGGCCGTCGCAGTGCTCGTCCGCGGCGGGCGAGTTCCGCGCGTCGGCGTCGTCACAGTCGGAGCGATCGTCCACGTAGCCGGAGGGCGCGGCGCAGGCGTCCACCCAGGCCGTGACGTCGCCGTACCCATCGCCGTCCGCGTCGAGGAACCAGCGCGACTCCCCCGTCGCGCCGGACTCGTCGGTCGACCCGTCGCAGTCCTCGTCCCGCTCGTCGCACGTCTCGGTCGCGCCGGGGTACACGCCGGCGTCGGTGTCGTCGCAGTCGCTCGCGTCGGCGAGCCAGTCCGTCGCCGAGTCGCAGGCGAGGGCCGTCGTGGCGGGGTCGCCGAACCCGTCGCCGTCCGCGTCGGCGTACCAGGTGCGAGGATCGACGGCGTCCTCGTCGACGGTGTCGTCGCAGTCCTGGTCGACGCCGTCGCACACCTCCACCCCCTCCGGGTGGATGGACGGGTCCCCGTCGTCGCAGTCCTCGCGGTTCTCCTCGAGGTAGCCTTCGGGCGTCTCGCACGCGGCGACCCAGTCCCCCGCGGATCCGTACCCGTCCCCGTCGGCGTCGCGGTGCTGGCTGCGCCGGCCGGCCGCGCCGGCCTCCTCCGCCTCCCCGTCGCAGTCCTCGTCCACGTCCGCGTCGTCGCAGCGCTCCTCCGCGCCCGGGTTCACGTCGGGGTCGGTGTCGTCGCAGTCGCCGGAGAGGTCCGCCGTCCCCTCCGGCCCAGCACAGGCGAGGACCTCGTCCACGCCGTAGCCGTCGCCATCCACGTCGGTGTACCAGGCGAGGAGCGCGAGCCCCTCGTCGACCTCGCCGTCGCAGTCCTGGTCCTTGCCGTCGCACACCTCCTCCGCGTCGGGGAACACGGTGGCATCGTCGTCGTCGCAGTCCTCACAGGCGCGGAGGCCGTCCCGGTCGGCGTCGGCGTCGCCCGCGCGCCCGTCGCAGTCGCGATCGAGGGCGGAGGTGCAGTCCTCCGGCGCGCCGGGAAACACCCCCGCGTCCCCGTCGTCGCAATCTCCGCCCGCGGACACGCCCGGAGGCCCGCAGGTCTCCTCGCCGCCGAAGCCGTCGCCGTCCGCGTCGACGTAGCGGACGTCGCAAACCGTTTCCTCCTCGGGGGGCGGGGCGCAGGCGAGCAGGAGCGCGATCACCCGCCGACGATACGATCAATCCCGCTTCCCGATCCCGAACATCTCCCCGATCTTCTCCCACCCCGTCTTCACCGCCTCCCCCACCTCCTCGACCACGCCGCACGTGGCGTCGGGGACGTGGCCCTCGAAGAAGTGCTCGGTCCGCCGCTCCGCGCAGTCGTCGCACGCGGGGAGGTCGGTGGCGACACACACCTCGACGGCGACCACCCCCGCGGGCACCGCCGACGCGCCGCCGTCGGCGCCCGTGCCGGCGACGAACCGCGCCCACACCGGCAACGCCGCCTGCCCGCCCGTGAGCCCGAGCGGCTTGTCGCGGTCGAAGCCCACCCACGCGACTACCGCGTACGGCCCGGCGACCCCCGCGAACCAGGCGTCGACGTTGCCGTCGGTGGTGCCGGTCTTGCCGGCCGCCCCCGGCCCCACCCCGTACTTCGCGGCGCTCCGGCCCGTGCCGTCGGTCATCACCGAGCGCATCACGTCGCGGGCGAGCCAGGCCGCGCCGGCGTCGTAGAGGCGCTCGCCCTTGCTCGTGGGCGCGCTCCACACGGCCTCCCCCTCGCGCGACGCCGCGCGCACCACCCAGGGCGCGCGCCAGGTGCCGTCCACCAGCACCGCGTAGGCGCCCGCGAGCTGGGTGGGCGTCGCGCCGAACCCGCCGAGCGCCGCGCTCGGGTAGTCGGTGGCGCCCGAGAGCCCGAGGGCTCGCCAGCGCCGCTTCAGCTCGCCCATCCCCACGCGCTCCGCGAGCAGCACGGCCGGGACGTTCCGCGACTGCGCGATCGCCGCCCGGAGCGAGATCGGCCCGACGAACACGCCGTCGTAGTTGGCCGGCACCCACTCCTTGCCGTCGTGCACGCGCGTGAGGGGCGCGTCCTCGAAGCGCGTGGCGGGCGAGATCGACGGGTCGGTCGCGAACGCGGCCAGCATCGTCAGCGGCTTGATGGTCGAGCCGATCTGGCGCTCCGCGAACGTGGCGCGGTCGAAGGGGCTCTCGCCGTAGTCGTCGCCGCCCACCAGCGCGACGATCGCGCCGTCGCTCGCACGCACGGCCACGAGCGCCGCGTGGGCCCCCGCGGCCTTCGGGTGGGCCGCCACCACCTCGGCGAGCCCCTCGCGGACGGCGCGCTCGCCGAGGCGCTGCAGGGCGGGGTCGATCGCGGTGTGGACGTCGAGGGCCTCGCGCGCGATCGCGCCTTCCCCCCGCGCCGACTCCACGGCCTCCACCGCGAGGTCGACCGCCCAGGGGGCCCGCCGCCCGCCCGCGCCCGCGTGGACGACGAGCGGCGCGGCCTTCGCCTTCGCCACGCTCTCCGCGTCGGCGAACCCCACCTCGAGCATCCGCGCGAGCGCGATGTTGCGGCGCTCCTTCGCCACGTCCGGGTGGCGGATCGGCGAGTACGGGTTGGGCGACGAGATGATGCCGGCGATGGTGGCGGCCTCGCCGAGCGTCACGCGCTCGATGGGCTTGCCGAAGAAGGCCCGCGCGGCGGCGTCGACCCCGCAGATCGCGCTCCCGCCCACCTGCCCGAGGTAGATCTCGTTGAGGTAGAGCTGGAGGATCTCGTCCTTCGAGAGGCGCTCCTCCAGCGCGAGCGCGATGAGCGCCTCGCGGAGCTTGCGCCGCGCCGTGCGCTCGTGCGTGAGGAAGAGGTTCTTCGCGACCTGCTGCGTGAGCGTGGAGCCGCCGGCGACCATGTCGCGGGCGAGCAGATCGGTCCACACCGCGCGGGCGATGCCCACGGCGTCGATGCCGGGGTGATCGTAGAAGCGCGCGTCCTCCATCGCGAGGACCGCGTCGCGCACCGACTTCGGGATGCGCTCGAGCGGGACGGGGCTGCGGTTCTCGTTGTCGGGCCCCCGCACCACGGCGAGCGCGGCGGGACCGAAGCGGGCGCGCCCCTTCGGCGTGACGGAGCGCACCTCGCCGCCGGCGAAGGTCACGAGCGTCTCGCCGCCCTCCACCGACCAGCCGGGCCCCTTCATCGGCTTGCCCACGACCGCGATCGCGTCGCCGGCGACCTGGAAGTCGCCAGGCTGCGTGGCCTTCGCGACCCGCGCGTAGCCGGCCGCGGACAGGTCGGCGGCGAGGTCGTCCGGCGCGTAGGCGAGCCCCGGCCGCACCTCGATCGGGGCCGACCACACGCGGCCCGGCACGCTCCAGGGCACGCCGCCGTCGAGCCGGCCGTCCACGGTGGCGAGCGCCTGCCGGTAGAGCGCGGCGCCGACGATCCCGCCGCCGAGCACCCCGCCGATCAGCGCGCTGCGGACGAGCGCCCGGGCCCAGCCGCGCGCGGACTCGACGAGGCCCGGTCCGGACGGCGGCTTCCGGGGCGGCGCGGCCTTGCGCTTGACCGCCCCCTTGGGCTTCACCTTCTTCTGGGGGGTGCCCATTGACCGGTCAATGGTAACACGGCCCGGCGGAACCTGCGTTACCCTGCGCACATGCTGACCTGGTTGCTCCCCGCCGCGATGGCCGCCAGCTCGTCCTGGACGGCCACCTGCTCGACGAAGGACGACGCCTCCGTCTGGTTCGTGTTCGCCCAGGCGCCCGACGCCCCGGCCCAGACCGACTTCGACTGCAAGGGCCTCTTCTTCGAGAACGTCGCCTGCACGCAGTCCGTCGGCATCGGGAAGATCAAGCCCACCGGCGTCTCGAGCACCGGGCACCCCCAGTACGAGCTGCGCTACCTCCCCTACGGCGACGTCACGTCCATCGTGACGTTCCTCAACGCGCCGGGCGGCGGCGTGGTCTACAAGCTCCCGCCGCCTCCGCCGGGCCAGACCTACGCCAGCACCCCTCCCCCGCCGAAGCCGAACGAGCTCTTGAAGCTGTACCTCGACCAGCGGGCGAAGGCCTCGGCGGCCACCAAGAACGTGACGCTCCACGTCTGGTCGTGCCCCGACGCGCAGTTCTTCCCGCCGGAGGAGGCCATCAAGCCCTACGGCACGGTGCTGGCGGAACACGTCGGGAGGATCGCGCCGCCGACGCAGTGACCGTCGAACGGCCGATCGAGAAGTCGCGGCGGGATCCGATCGGGGAGCATGTTCCTCCCCCCGGCCCACGCGGCGGACCTCGCAAACGTGAGCATCGACGCGTACGTCGACGTCGAGCACCGCACCCGCACCTTCGGCGAGCCCGCCCTCGATCTGGAGGGCTTCCGGCAGGCCCACGCGACCCTGCTCACCACCGCCGAGCCCGCGGACGATCTCCTCGTCCACCTGCGGATCGAGACCGGGTACGGCGGGCTCTCGTGGAACGGCGAGGACAACGGCGAGGGCGACCCCGTCCTCGGCCAGGGCTTCGTCGTCGTCCACGCCGCCTACGCGCAGTGGACGCCGAAGCCCTGGCTGCGCCTCCGCGGGGGTCGCCTGCTCACGCCGTGGGGCAAGTACAACGAGATCCACGACGCGTCGCCGACCTACGCCGCGGTGCACATCCCCTACGCCGTCTACCACCCCACGCTGTTCGGGGGCTTCAACAGCTACGAGCAGGTCGGGACCGGGCTGATGGCGACCGCCTCGACCGGTCGGGTGTCCAGCACGCTGATGGTCACCAACGGCATGGTGGAGATCGGCAACGAGGCCTTCCGCGACGACAACGTCGAGCGAGGCGCGCTGGTGCGCGTCGAGGTCGACCCGGTCCTGCCGCTGAGCGGGAGCGTGACCGCGTCCTACAGCGCGCTGGGGCCGTACGCGAACGAGCACCTCTGGGCGGGGATCGCGTCGGTGCAGGCCGTCGGGGCCGGGCTCACGGGGCTCGCGGAGGCCACCGTCGCCGACCGGCGCGGCGAGACGCAGGCGGGAGGCATGGTCGAGGTCTCGTCGACGCACCTCCGCCGCCTCACGCCCTTCTTGCGGGGCGAGACGTTCGTGCCCGACGTCACCGACCCTTCGCCCCGGTTCACGGTGGTCGGCGGCGCCGCCGTCACCGTCTCGACGGGCCACGTGCTCCTGAAGCTCGACCACGTGTGGTACCTCGCGCCCGAGGGCAGCGGCGAGGTGCGCGGCGCCGTCGTGGGGTGGTTCTGATGTGGGCGCTCCTGGCGCTCGCCGCGCTCGCGGCCGATCCCGGCGTGGTCGTCGTCGCGAGGAAGGGCTCGCCCGCCGCGGCGCTCGGGCCCGACGTGCTCGCGCGCCTCTACTCGGGCGGCCGGAGCGACACGCGCGTACGGCTCGTCGACTACGGCGCCGACGTGCCCGTGCGCGACGCCTTCTACGAGGCCGTGACCGGGCGGGACGGCCGGCAGATGCACGCCTTCTGGATGCAGTTCGTGTTCTCGGGCAGCGGGCGCGGCCCCGCCTGGGTCCGCGACGCGGCCGACATGACCGCGCTGCTCCGCGAGGACGGCGACGCGGTGGGCTACCTCTGGGAGACGGAGGTCCCGGGCGATCTCGTCGTGTTGTGGCACGTGAGCGCCACGCCGTGAGGTGGCCGCGCGCGCTCGCCGGCGCGACCGCCGTGGCGGCCTCCGCGTGCCTCGTCGCGGTCGGCTGGGGCGCGTGGCGCGCGAGCCTCTGGGAGCCCGAGCGCCCGGCGTCCGCGCTGGTGGACGCCACCGCGGACCTGCCCGTCCGGGTCGAGCGGTGGCTGGAGCTGCCGCTCACGTTCACGAACGTCTACGACGCACGCCTGATGCGGGAGTTCGTCGAGAACGAGGACCGGCTGCGCACCGAGCTCACGGCGCTGGCCGAGGGCTCGCCGCCCCTCCCGGCCGCGCGGGAAGCGCTCGCCCCCCTCGAGAAGGCCGGGGCGGACGGGCTCCTCGTCACGCAGGCGACGCGCGCCGAGGCCGAGGCCGTCGCCCGCGCCTACCTCGCCTCGTCCGACGTCGCGCGCGAGGCCGTCTCGAGGGTGGCCGACGAGGCCGCCGTCCTCGCTGGGACGGCGGAGACCGAAGAGCGGGCCCGCCGGCGGACGGGCGCGCTGGTCGCGTGCGTCGGCGTCCTCGGGCTGGTCGTCACCGGGCTCGCCGCGACCGTCTGGGCCTACGCGCGCGTGCGGCGCTGGAGCGGCGAGGTGGTCGCCGTCGCCGACCCCGCCGCCGCGGGCGAGCGCTCCCTCGAGGAGGTGGACGTCGCCGTCCGCGATCTCGCCCGCCGGCTCGCCGACCAGCGCTCGACCACCGAGCGGCAGATCCGCGCGCAGGACATGCTCCGGGAGTTCACCGAGGCGCTCGAGACGACCGACGAGGAGAGCGACCTCGTCCACCTGTTCCTCCGCGCGATGCGGATGCGCCACCCTCGCCTCGAGTGCCAGCTCCTGCTCTCGGACCCGAGCGAGGAGGAGCTCCTGCCCGTCGACCACCGCACCGAGGCCCGGGGGGTCTGCGATCCCCAGAAGCCCGGCCGCTGCAAGGCGATGCGGCTGGGGCGCGCGCTGCGCGTCGACGACCCCGCGTCGATCGCGGCCTGCCCGCGCATGCAGCCCGCGGGTTGCGCCGCCTACGGGTGCGTGCCGCTGACCATCGCGGGTCGATCGGCCGCCGTGTTGCGCATGACGGCGAACGACGACCCGATCACGACGCCCGAGATCCTCGACGCCTCCACGGTCGCCCAGCGCTTCGCCGTTCGCCTCGGCGTGCAGCGCCTCCTGCAGACCACCGCGCGACAGGCCGCGTCCGACCCGCTCACGGGCCTGCCGAACCGGCGCGTGACGCTCGACGGGCTCCAACGCCTCCTGCGCGGTGGGTCCGCGGGAGGCTGCGTCGCCGTCCTGGGCCTCGACCTCGACCACTTCAAGAAGCTCAACGACACCCACGGACACGCCGGCGGCGACGCCGCGCTGCGCTCGTTCGTCGCGACCGTCCGCGGCGTCCTCCCGCCGGACGCGATCTTCGGGCGGGTGGGCGGCGAGGAGTTCCTCGTGGCCGCGCCGACCCCCGGGCGGGCGGGCGCGCTCCAGCTCGCGGCCGAGGTGGTCCGGGCGGTGCGTGCGACGACGCGGCGCGGCGGCGACACCCCCGCGACGACCGTCTCGATCGGGATCGCGCTCGCACCCGACGACGGGCACGACGTCACCGAGCTCATGGGCATCGCCGACCAGCGTCTCTACCTCGCCAAGAACGGCGGGCGCGACCGGGCGGTGGGCCCGGGCGGCGAGGTCGCCGGCCTCGACGGTCCGGTGCTCGCCGCCAAGTGACTCACGCCGGCTCGGCGACGTCCTCCTTCATCAGCCCGCGGATCTTCGCGCGCGTGTCGTTGTTGTTGGGGTACCCGTGCGCCGTGACGGCGTGGTGGACGGCACACTCCACCACCTCGTCCTGCGTCCCGGTGATCCGCAACGAGCAGCCCGACCCCGGCGACTCCCGACAGTCGACCGCGTAGCGTTCCTTCGCCATGACTCCCCTCCGATGGGAAGGGAACCACCGATCAGGCGAGCAGCGACTCCACCGTCGCGACGACGTTGGGGACGTTCAGGCCGAGCTTCTCCGCGACGACCTTGCCGGGCGCGCTGGCCCCGAAGCGGTCGATCCCCACGGAGGCCCCGGCCTCGCCGACGTACTTCTCCCAGCCGTGCGTGGCGCCGGCCTCGACGCTCACGCGCGGGAGCGACCCGAGCGTGGCGGCGCGGTACGCGCGGTCCTGCGCGTCGAAGAGCTGCGTACACGCCATGTTCACGACGCGCACCGGCTTGCCCGCCTGCGCGAGCGCATCCGCCGACGCGAGCGCGAGCGACACCTCGGAGCCGCTGGCGATCAGCGTGGCGACGGCGTTCGGCGGGTCCGACAACACGTAGCCGCCGCGCCGGATGCCGTCCGCCGGCGGGAACTTCGCGCGGTCGAGCGCGGCGAGGTTCTGGCGCGTGAGGGCGAGCGCGACGGGCCCGTCCGTGCGCTCCAGCGCGAGCTTCCACGCCTCGTTGACCTCGTTGCCGTCGGCCGGGCGGATCACCCAGGCGTTCGGCACGAGGCGCATCGCCTGCAGCGTCTCGATCGGCTGGTGCGTGGGGCCGTCCTCGCCCAACCACACCGAGTCGTGCGTGTAGACGTACACGACGGGCTGCTTCATGAGCGCGGCGAGGCGGAAGCTCGGACGGTGGTAGTCGTGGAAGACGAGGAAGGTGGCGCAGAAGGCGCGCAGGCCGCCGTGGAGCTGAAGGCCGTTGCAGATGCCGGCCATGGCGTGCTCGCGGATGCCGAACGCGACGTTGCGCGCGCCCGGGTTCTCCCGCGACATGTAGGGCTCGCCCTTCACGTGCGTGAGGTTGGACTCGGCGAGGTCGGCGCTGCCGCCGACGAGGTTGGGGATCGCCGCGGCGACGGCCTGGATCGCCATCTCGCTGGACTTGCGGGTCGCCAGCGCGCTGCCCGGCGCGTGCGTAGGCCACTTGATCGCGCCGAGGTCGTGCTCGCCGCGGAGCTTCGCGGCGTCGGGCGAGTCGGCGAGACGCGCCTCCCAGGCCTCGCGCAGCGCGCGGCGGTCGGCGTCCTTGCCGCGGAAGAACGCGAGGACCTCGGGCGGGACGACGAAGGACTGGTCGGGGTCCATGCCGAGGCGCTGCTTGGCGAGCTTCACCTCGTCGGGGCCGAGCGGGGCGCCGTGGGCAGCGGACTTGCCCTCCTTGTTGGGCGAGCCGTAGCCGATGCGGGTTCGACAACACACGAGCGAGGGCTTGTCGGTGACGTCGCGCGCCGCGGCGATGGCGCGGGCGACCGCCTCGCGGTCGTGCCCGTCGACCTTCTGGACGTGCCAGCCCATCGCGGAGAAGCGCGCGGCGACGTCCTCGGTGAAGGCGAGGTCGGTGGAGCCGTCGATCGTGATGCCGTTGTCGTCGTAGAGCAGCACGAGGCGGCCGAGGCCGAGGTGGCCGGCGAGCGAGACGGCCTCGTAGGCGATGCCCTCCATCAGATCGCCGTCGCCGCACATCGCGTAGGTCCAGTGGCTGCAGAGCCCGGCGCCGTAGCGGGCGCGCAAGAACTGCTCGGCCATCGCCATGCCGACGGCGTTGGAGATGCCCTGCCCGAGCGGCCCCGTGGTCGTCTCGATGCCGGGGGCCTCGTGCAGCTCCGGGTGGCCCGCCGTCTTCGAGCCCCACTGGCGGAACTGCTTGAGGTCGTCGAGCGTGAGCGACGTGCCCGTCAGGTACAGCATGCTGTACAGCAGCATCGAGCCGTGCCCGCCGGAGAGCACGAAGCGGTCGCGGTCGGGCCAGTGGGGATCGCTCGGGTCGTAGCGCAGGAAGCGCGACCAGAGCACGGTGGCGACGTCGGCCATGCCCATCGGCATGCCCGGGTGGCCGGAGTTGGCGGCCTGGACGGCGTCCATGGCGAGGCCACGGATCGTGTTGGCGGCGAGCTGCTCGATGTCGGACACGACGAACCCCGCGGAGGCGCGCGATGCTAACCCGAGTCGGCCCGCTTCCACATGGCGCGCGCGACGTTCCCGGCGTATCGTGCGCGCGCCATGGTCAGCGTGATCGCCGCCTTGTTCGCCTGCAGCGAGACCTTCGTCCGTCCCGGCGACGACAAGGGCCCCGCGGGCGCGGACGACAGCGCGCGCGTCGACACGGGCGACGCCGACACCGACGTCGACGCGGACACCGACGCCGACGCGGACACCGACACCGACACCGACACCGACACCGACACCGCGCCGCCCCCGAAGGACGACGCCGACGGCGACGGCTACGACGTCGACGAGGACTGCGACGACACCGACGCCCTGGTGCACCCCGGCGCGCCGGAGAACTGGTACGACGGCGTCGACCAGGACTGCGACGGGCGCGACGACGACCAGGACGGCGACGGCTACGCGCGCGCCGACGACTGCGACGACACCGACGCGGCGCGCAACCCTTCGGCGGGCGAGACCTGGTACGACGGCGTCGATCAGGACTGCGACGGCAACGACGACGACCAGGACGGCGACGGCGTGCCCGAGCGCCTCGACTGCGACGACACCGACGCCACCGCGTACCCCGGCGCGAGCGAGGTCTGGTACGACGGCGTCGACGAGGCCTGCGACGGCGGCGACGACTACGATCAGGACGGCGACGGCTTCGACGACCCGAGCGGCGGCGGCGACGACTGCGACGACACCGACGCGGCCGTGAACACCTCCGGCATGGAGACCCTCGGCGACGCCTCCGACGGCGACTGCGACGGCGACCCCGACAACCCCCGCTTCCTCACGCTCGACACCTTCGGCGGGAGCGCCCTCGTGGGCCCGCGCATCGGGGAGATCACCGGGTACGTGATGGTCACGTTCCTCGCCCAGACCCTAAGCTACGGCGGCTCGCCGATGGACGCCGCGTCCGGCACCCACTTCCTCGACACGACCGACCTCGACGGCGGCTCCGTCGTGGACTGGGCCTGGGAGTACGGGTCCGGGTACACGTTCGACGACGGCCTCGACTTCTGGGCGGACGACCAGTACTGGGTCTGGGCGTACGGCCTGCACTCGGGGAGCTCGCGCTACCTGCTCGCCGACGTGTACTCGGTGTCGGCCGCCACGTTCGGCGGCGCGTACGTCAGCCGCTCCACGACGAGCACCTTCGACGACGTCGAGCTCGTGGAGGACGACGACGGCACGTTGCACGTCGCCGCCTGCGAGGACGACGCCACCTACCTCACGTGGATCCACGCCAGCGCCGCCACCCTGTACCGGGGGTCGGGCTACGGCGACGACATCTCCGGCGCCGACGGCGACGCCTGCCTCCCCTACCCCTCCGCCGGCTACATTTTCGTCTCACGGCGCTCGCGGGGGGACATGGGGGTGTGGACCTACAGCGACAGCGCGGGGCTCGCCTACTACGGCACGAGCACGCCCTGGAACGTCTACGACGCCGAGACCCTGTGGGACGGCGCCACCCTCGCGTTCGCCTCCGCGGAAGGCGCCGACGGCGTCTACGCCTTCCTCGATCCCGACGACGCGTATCTGGCGGTCTCCGACGCCGAGCAGGTGGGGCTCGCGCTCGACTCGCGCGGGCGCATGTTCGTGGCGGTCGCGGACGGGGGGGCGCGGGCGCACCTGTACTGGGGCGACCCCGCCTCGGGCTTCGACAGCGTCACGCTCGACACGGGGCTCGCCAGCGTCGACGACCTCGACGTCCACGTGGCCGACGGCGACGTCGTCGTGGTGGCCGTGCGCGGGGGGACCACGCTGGTGTACGGGGCCGTGAAGGCCTATTGACGCCCCGCGGACGGGTCGTACCGTCGGGCGATGGACCCGAAGCGAATCGCCCGCGAGATCGTCGAGAAGATCTTCAACGACCGGAACCTCGGCGAGGTCGACCGCCTCGTCGCGCCCAGCTGCCGCGACCACGCCATCCCGCACGGGGAGAAGAACGGCGCCGACGGCGTCCGCGCGGTCGCCACCTCGTTGTGGCAGGCCTTCCCGGACGGGCGCTTCACGCTCGAGGAGGTCTTCGGCGAGGGCGAGCTCGTCACCACGTGCTGCGTCTTCGAGGGCACGCACCAGGGCCACTTCTGCGGGGTGCCACCCACCGGCCGGCGCGTCCGGCTCGAGAGCGTGGACGTGGTGCGCGTCGTGAACGGCCAGTGCGTCGAGCACTGGGGCGGGTTCGAGGCCGGGGCGGTGATCTCCCAGCTGGCGTTGCAGCCGCGGCCGGTGATGGAGGAGGTGTAGGCTGGAGGCTGTGGTTGTGACGGCGGCGCCGACTAACAGGCCTGCTCGGCCGGCCGCCACGCGGGCGGGGGCTTGCGGAAGCTGACACGAAAATCGTCGGAGAGGATCGCCATCGTGCCCTCGGGCAATTCCTCCCAGCGGTCCTCGTCGCCGATCTTCTCGCTGGCGACGATCAGGTGGTTGACGCGATCGCCCGGGCGCGCCGGCAGCATGCAGATCTTGTCGGGCCAGGCGCAGGTGGCGAAGTCCTGGCACACCGCCTTCTGGGTGGCGAAGAAGAGCTCGCGCCCGGACCGGTTGGCGACGA
Source organism: Myxococcota bacterium (assembly GCA_049322475.1). GTDB lineage: Bacteria > Myxococcota_A > UBA796 > UBA796 > SXON01 > JBMOQZ01. The sequence goes on from JBMOQZ010000114.1 coordinate 16,689, forward strand.
ACACGTTGCCGTTGGTGAGGATGAAGTTCACCACCGGCGGCGGGCAGCCCGCCTCGTCGACGAGGCGGTACAACGTGTCCAGCGCCTCTTCGAGCGCCGTCCCGAGCCGGTCGGCGCCGATCGGGCAGGCGCCGAGCGGATCGAGGCCCGCCCGCTCGAGCTCGGCGAGCAGGAAGAAGAACAGCGACTCGGTGTCGGTCGTGCCGAGCACGTGGTCGGCGAGGTGCCTCGGCACGCGCTCGTAGAGCTTCGGGCGGAGCCGGTCGAACTCGAAGAGGGTGCCGTTGTGGGCGAAGAGCCACCGCCCGTGACGGAAGGGGTGGACGTTGAAGGGGCCGAGCCCGCCGACGGTGGCGCGACGGACGTGTACGACGAAGGTGTGGGACGCGAGGCGATCGGCCGCGCGCCGGAAGCTCTCGTTGTCGGCGGCGCCCGCCTCGGACTTGATCACGTAGGCGTCGCCCCCGTGGAAGTATCCCATCCCCCAGCCGTCCCGGTGCTGGCGGGCCTGGACGGCCATCGCGTTCTCGGCGGCGACGAGGGAACGGTGGGCGCGGGAGAGGACGGCGCTGCGGAACCCGAACAGCCTGCACATCGCGCCGCATCATATCGTCGGTCGCCGGGATAGGCGTCGCGCGATGTTCGACGTCGGGATGTCCGAGGCGCTCCTCATCGGCGCGCTCATCCTCCTGTTCATCCCGCCCGAGGATCTGCCCGCGCTGTTCCGCACGCTCGGCCGCTGGTACGCGAAGGTCCGGCGCGCGAGCGACGATCTGCGCCGCGCCTTCAACGCCGAGGTGGCCCGCGCCGACGCCGACCAGCGGCGCGAGGAGCTCGAGAAGCGCATGGAGCGCCTGCGCGGCGGCGAGGAGCCGCGCCTCCCGTCCGACGCCGCCCCGCGCAAGGCCGGGGTCTCGCCGACGCTGGCCCCGCCGGACCCGAAGCCCGAGGAGCCGTAGGTCGTGCGACCCGACCCCGTCGACGAGGCGCGCATGCCGCTGCTGGACCACCTCCGGGAGCTCCGCCTGCGCCTCATCCGCTGCGCCTGGACGCTGCTCGTCACCTTCGTGGCCGGGTTCGTCGTGTCGCAGCAGGTGTTCGACTGGCTGGCCGCGCCGATGGAGGCCGCCCTCGCCGCCACTGGGAAGGGGACGCTCGCCGTCACGGAGGCGACGGAGGGCGTCTTCGTCCAGATGAAGGTCGCCGGCCTGGTGGCGTTGTTCGCGTCGTCGCCGGTGTTGTTCTGGCAGTCGTGGCAGTTCGTGGGCCCCGGCCTCTACGAGCACGAGAAGCGCGCGGTGCTGCCGCTGGTCGCGGCGTCCACGGTCCTGTTCACGTCCGGGGCCGCGTTCGCCTACTACGTGGTGTTCCGGTTCGGCTTCCCGTTCTTCCTCGAGATGAACGGCGAGAACGTCACCGCCGTGCTCTCCATCAACTCGTACCTCGGCCTCGTCACGACGTTGTTCGTCGCGTTCGGGTTGTCGTTCCAGCTGCCCGTCGTGGTGTGGTTCCTCGCGCGCATGGGCCTCGTCGACCACCTCGACCTCATCCGTGGCTTCCGGTACGGCGTGGTCGGCATCTTCGTCGTGGCGGCGGTGCTCACGCCCGGGCCCGACCTCCTCTCGCAGCTGCTCATGGCCGCGCCGCTGCTGCTCCTGTACGGGATCGGCATCGTGGTCGCCCGGTTCGCGACGACGAAGAAACGCTGACCGCGCACGCGCGCCACGCTACATGGCCCGCGATGGCCTCGCTGGTCGACCAGTTCTGCCCCAACGTCCACGACGCGGCGATCACCGCCGCGACGTACGACCCCTGGAGCGGGACGTGGGCGACGGCCGACGCCAACGGAGTGGTCGCCGTCACGCGCCAGGGGGAGGCCACGCCCGGCCTCGTGTTCCAGCCGGGCGGCCCCGTCACCGGCGCGCTCGGCCTCATCCGCGGGGGCTCGCTCCTCGCCGTGGGCGACGACAACGGGACCATCGGGGTCTACAGCACCGAGAACGGCGAGGCGTGGTTCCAGGAGGTGCGCGACGGCGCGCGCGGCCGCGTGCGGGCCATGCGGGGGGTGGCCGTCAGCCCCGAGGGCGCGCGCGTGGCGACCATCGCGATCGACGGGCTGTTGCGCATCTGGAACATCGAGAAGGCCGAGCGCGAGGTCGCGTGGCAGGGCTTCGGCGGCCAGACCGTCGAGTTCGACGAGCGCGGCTCGCGCATCCTGTGCCTCGACGGGAACGGGCAGCCGCGGCTGGTCGACCTGTTGTCGCACCAGGGCCTGCCGATGGACAAGCTGCAGACGCCCGCCGAGCGCGCCACGTTCTCGCTCGACGGCACCCTCGTCGTGACCGCCGGGCAGAGCGGCATCGCGCTGTTGCGCGTGGTCGACGGCGTCATGGTGGCGAGCTTCGCCACGCGCGGCGGCTCCGGCATCCTGAACATCCTGCAGAGCCCGGACGGCTCGCAGATCGGGGCGGTGTCCACGCGCTCGGTGCACGTGTTCTCCATGCCCGACCTCCAGCCGGTGGACAGCAAGAAACACGGCGCGCCCGAGCCGAGCGGCGCGGCGTACTGGGGGCCGGTGGGCATCCGCGTCGGCGGCTCCGACGGGCTCATGCACGCCGGCGGATCCGGCAGCGCAGGCCCCGTCACGGTGGCGGGCGGCTTCGGCGACCACCGCATCGCCGTCCACGGCGACAGCATCGCCGTCTGGCAGGGCAACCGCCGCGTCCACGAGTTTCCCGCCCAGTCCAACCTGCGCGAGATCTACGTCGATCGCGAGGGGCGGCTCGTCGTCGCCGTGCCCCAGCGGGGCCCGATGGCGGTCTACGACTGCTCCGACGGGCGCAAGGTGTTCGACGGCGGCCCCGAGACCAGCGGCACGCCCGCGGTGGGGGTCGGCGGGAACATCGTCGCCGCCCAGCTCGCCAGCGGCGGGGTCCGCTGGTGGGACATCGGGCGCAACCGGGCGCTCGAGCTCAAGTGGCCCACGGGCATGTGTCTCTCCCACGGCGGCACCTGGCTCGGCGTCATCACGCCCCGCGGCGCCATCAAGATCATCGACCCCGCGCACGGCAAGGAGGCCATCCCCGACCCCCTCCCCTCGGCGGACGTGCCGGCGCGGCTCCTGTCGTTCGTCAACCGCCGGCCCGACCTCCTCGTGGTCGACGCCGAGAACATCCTCGCCCACTACGACCTCGCGGTGTCGGTGCGCGAGAACCGCCCGTGCGAGGCCCGCGACGTGCTCCAGTTCGGGGCCACGCCCGACAAGGTGTGGGGCATCACCGGCGGTCAGTACGCGGCGCTCCGCATCCCGGACGGCGACCACTGCACCATCGTCTTCGTCGACGTCCACGCGCAGGCCGTGATCAGCGAGGTCACGGGGCTCCACCCCGCGGCGTGGGTGGACGCCGAGCAGGGGTTCATCCTCGAGCCCGCGCGCGCCGCCGCGGTGCTCGAGCGCGACATGGAGGGCAACGAGCGCCGGGTGCTGCGCGCGCTGCCCGACGACCAGTGGATCTGCTTCGGCAAGCGCGGGATCCTCGACGCGTCCGAGGAGGCCGGGGGCACGCTCGGAGGGTAGCCGTCCGCCGGCCCGTCGCTAATTCCGGCCGGGGAGGAACGTGGACGCGCTCGCCCGCCTGTTCGGCAGCGACGGCTTCATGCCGCACGGCCACTGCTACCTCTGGGATCCGCGCCTGCTGTGGCTGCACGTCGTCTCGGACGGGCTGATCGCGCTCGCGTACACCACGATCCCCGTCACCCTCGCGTGGTTCGTGCGCCAGCGGCGCGACCTGCCGTTCTCCTGGATCTTCGTGTGCTTCGCCACGTTCATCGTGTCGTGCGGGCTGACGCACTACATGTCCATCTGGACGGTGTGGGAGCCGAGCTACTGGCTCGCCGGCGGCGTGAAGGCGCTGACCGCCGCGGCGTCGGTGCCCACGGCGTTGCTGCTCGCCCGCCTCGTCCCCGTGGCCCTCGCCGTCCCCACGCCGGCCCAGTACGAGGACGCCCGGGCGCGCACGGAAGAGAGCCGCGCGGCGTACCGGGCGCTGCTCGAGACGAGCCAGGACGCCCTCGTCGTGCTCGTACCGGCGGAGACGGACGGAAACCTCGCCTACGGCGACCTCAACTCCGCGGCCGAACGCCTCCTCGGCGCCACCCGAGGCGAGGTGCTCGGGCGGGACGTCGCGGCGGCGCCGAGGTCGCGCCTGCTCGTCGCGCTGGAGGCCGAGCTGCGCGAGGTCGTGCGGACCGGCGAGCCGATGGATCGCGAGGTCATCGTCGCGGAGAAGGACGGCGAGCGCGTCTTCCACGTGCAGGCGTCGCCGGTGCAGTCGGGCGTCGGCGTGCTCGCACGGGACGTCACCGACCGGGTGCGCGCCGCCGCGGATCTGCGCGCGAGCGAGGAACGGTATCGCGAGCTCGCCGCGAGCCTCGACGCCCGCGTGCGCGCCCGGACCGCCGAGCTCGAGGCCGTCAACGCGGAGCTCGAGGCCTTCGCGTACAGCGTGTCGCACGACCTGCGCGGCCCCATCCGCGCGATCGACGGGTTCTCCCACGCGCTCTCCGAGGACGCCGGCGACCGGCTCCCCTCCGTCGCCCACGACCACCTCGCCCGGATCCGGCGCGCGACCGCGCGGATGAGCGAGCTCATCGACGGGCTCCTCACGTTGTCCCGCGTGACGCGCGGCGAGATCCGCAGCGAGACCGTCGACGTCGCCGAGACGGCCCGGAGCGTGGTCGCGATCCTGCGCGAGGAGGCGCCCGAGCGCGAGGTCGCCGTCCACGTGGATGCGCGCATCGAGGTGCGGGGCGATCCCGCGCTGCTGCGCGTGGCGGTCGAGAACCTCCTGTCGAACGCCTGGAAGTACACCAGCCAACGCGAGGACGCGCGGGTGGAGGTCGCCGCGACGGAGGACGGCTTCGTCATGCGCGACAACGGCGCGGGGTTCGACATGGCGTGGTCGAGCAAGCTCTTCCGGCCCTTCGAGCGCCTGCACGGCACGGACGAGTTCCCGGGGACGGGCATCGGCCTCGCCATCGTCGAGCGCATCGTCCGCCGCCACGGCGGAAGCGTGCACGCGGAGAGGCGCGTCGGCGAGGGCGCCGCGTTCTTCGTCCGGCTACCGCGATAGCTCGAAGCGCACGACGTCGGACTTCCCGGCCGCCTTCCCGGTCAAAGTGACGACGAGCCGGTCGTCGGCGACCCGCGCGTAGGTGATCTCGGTCGGGAAGTCGTGGCCGGCGTTCACGAACGTGGCGCTCCGCACCTTCGGGTCGTAGCCGGTGAGCGTGAAGGGGACGCTCTGGCGTCCGCCCGGGTACGGCGTGAGCACCACGGCGCCGTCTTTCACCTCGAAGCGCTCGAACTCGTGGAAGACGGCGCGGCCGCCCTCGATCGTCTTGCTGACGGACAGGACGAGGCCGCCCTCGGGGGAGGTGTACGCGGTGACGAACGTGGCGCCGTCGACCTTGCCGCGCCACTCGCCGGCGAGCCAGCCGAGGCCGGCGAGGTCGGAGGCCGGATCCGCGAGCGCGAGCGGGACGAGCAGCCACATGGGCGCCATCCTACACTGGGGCATGCTGCTGCTCTTCTTCGCCTGCCGCGTGGCCGAGGTCGTCGACTGGTGCGACGAGAACCCGTGCCTCGCCTGCGAGGGCGACGCCGAGTGCGGCTTCACCGGCAACGCCTGCGTGGAGACCGTCTACTGCGCCCACGACGACGAGCAGATCGCGGTGATCGAGATCGGGTGCTCGGAGGCGACGGAGTACGCCTGGCCGTCCGACGACGCGTGCGCCTGCGTGGACGGCGCCTGCCGAAGCGGCGACTAACCCTTCGCCCACACCGTCGCGACGCGCGCGTCGCGCCCGCAGCCCTTGCGGTACGGGAGGTAGCGGGCCGGGTTCACGTGGTGGAAGTCCTGGTGGTAGTTCTCCGCGGGCCAGAACTTCGCGCCGCTCACGACGGGCGTGACCACCTTCCCCGGCAACACGCCGCGCGCGTCCAGCGCCTTCTTCGAGGCCTCCGCCTCGCGCGCTTGCGCCGCGTCCTGCGCGTAGATCGCGGTGCGGTAGGAGTCGCCGCGGTCGCAGAACTGGCCGCCGTCGTCGGTGGGGTCGACGTGGCGCCAGAAGTAGTCGAGGACCTGCCCGTAGGAGAGCTTCGAGGTGTCGTACACAACGCGCACGACCTCCTTGTGCCCAGACGTCTCGGCGGTGACGTCCTCGTAGCGCGGGTTCTCGACGTGGCCCCCGGCGTAGCCCGAGGTCGTGTGCACCACGCCCGCGAGCTTGTCGAAGTCGGCCTCGAGGCACCAGAAGCAGCCGCCGGCGAGCACGGCGACGGCCTGACCGGGGCCCGGCGCGGGGACGGGGGCGGGTTCGCGATCGGAGGCCGAGGCGAGGCAGGCGAGGAGGAGTGCGAGCATGTCTCTTCCTACGCCGTCCGCGCGGCGCGGGATCGGTCACGACCCGTCACGGGCTTGCGCCGCGCCGTCGCCCGCGTGAGAGCGCGGCGTGGACCTCCTGCTCTCCAGCGGCTTCCTCGCCTTCGCGCGTCACGTGGGCGTGTTGCGCGCCGTCGAGGAGCGGGGCGTCGCGATCGACGCGGTCGTGGGGACGTCGTCGGGCGCGCTGGTCGGCGCGCTCTGGGCCGCGGGGATGCCGGCGCGCGCGATCGAGGCGGAGCTCCGGGGGCGACGGCCGCTGTCGCTGATCGGGGCGCATGCGCGCGTGTGGGAGGGCGCGTTCTCGCTCGATCCCCTCGTCGCGTGGCTGGAGGGGTCGCTCCCGTCCGACTTCGCGGGGCTCGCGAGGCCCTTCGCCGCGGGGGTGACGGGCCCGGACGGAACGGCTCGGCTGCTCACGTCGGGGCGCCTCCCCGAGGCCGTGGCCGCCTCCTGCGCGATCCCGGCGCTCTTCGCGCCGGTCGAGCACGGCGGCACCCGCTGGCGGGACGGAGGGGTGGTGGACCGGCTGATGGTGGGCCCGTGGCGGACGTGGCGCGGCGAGCGCCGCGCGATCGCGCACCTCGTCGATCGCACCGGCGGCACCGACGGCGAGGCCCCGCCTCCCGGCGTGCCCGTCATCCGCACGCCCCGGTCGGGGGCGAGCTTCTGGAGCCTCGGCGACGTGGGGGCCGCGGTCGAGGTCGCGCGGGCCCGCGCGCTCGCGACGCTCGACGCGCTGGAGCCCCGCTGAGCCAAAAAGGTGACGGCCCCTCTCCGCATCGCTGCGAAGAGGGGCCGAACGCCGGATCGATCCGAGGGGATCCCCTGCAGAGGTTTGTGCGCTGGACTGGGCTTCCCGCGCGCCCGAGGGCGTACGGG
>JBMOQZ010000115.1:0-24008 GCA_049322475.1 Myxococcota bacterium
GGCCGACGGCGACGTCACCACCGAGGCGGACGCGGTGTTGTGGTCGGGCGACCCCGGCGCGGCGGCGGGCTCGGCGGTCGCGGTGGGCGACGCCGACGGCGACGGCGTCGCCGACGTGCTCGCCGGCGGACCCGACGGCGGCGCGGCCTGGCTGTGGACGGGCCCGCTCGCCGGGTCGCTCGACGACGGGAGCGCGGCCCTCGTGGTGTCCGAGGCCTCGTCGGACGCCGGCGCCGCGACCGCGCTGTGCGACCTCGACGGCGACGGGCTCGCCGACGTGATCGTCGGCGTCCCCGGCTACGACTACCGCAGCACCGACAACGGGATCGCCGGCTGGGTGTACGCGCCGGGCCCGGGCGGCACGCTCGCGATCGGCGACCTCGACGGCTGGGTCTACGGCACCTACCGCGGCTCGCTCGGGGGCACCGCGCTCGCCTGCGCCGGCGACGTCGACGGCGACGGCCTCGACGACGTGCTCGCGGGCGCGCCCGGCGCGACGGGAGGCGCCTCCGGCAGCGGCGTGGCCTACCTCGTGGCCGCGCCGCCCACCGGGGCGTCCACGATGGCGGCGACGACGTACTGGCAGGGCGGGGTCCGCTACGACGAGGCCGGCGCGGAGGTCGCGGCCGCGGGCGACGTCGACGGCGACGGGCGGCAGGACGTCTGGGTGGGCGCCCCGGGCTACGACGGCGAGGCCGGCGCGGCGTGGCTCTTCCTCGGGAGCGCCACCGGCGCGCTCGTCGAGGACGACGCCCGCACCGTCGTACGCGGCGACGTCGCCGGCGGCCGCCTCGGCGAGGCGCTCGCCGCCGGCGACCTCGACGGCGACGGGGCCGACGACGCGCTCGTCGGCGCGCCCGGCGACACGAGCGGCGGCGTCGACGCCGGCGCGGTGTGGTTGTTCGACTCGGAGGCGCTGTAGCGCGGTCCGGCCCTCCCCCCCGGCCTTCGCCCGCGCACGCCCGCCCCCCGTCGCGCTACCAAGCGACTCGATGCCGTTCGTCCTCCTCCTGGCCTGCGCCGGCGACGACGCCGCGATCGCCGAGGGCGCGGCGACCGTGGACGAAGACGGCGACGGCTGGCCGCTCGGGCTCGACTGCGACGACGAGGACGAGGCCGTCCACCCCGGCGTCCCCGAGACCTGCGACGGCCTCGACGAGGACTGCGACGGCGTCACCGACGACCACCCGGCCGACGGCGTCGCCGTCTGGCGCGACGCCGACCTCGACGGCTGGGGCGACGCCGGCGCCCCCGACCTCGTCTGCGAGCCCACCGCCGGCTGGGCCGCCTCCGCCGGCGACTGCGACGACGGCGATCCCCTCGCCTACCCGTTCGCGACCGAGTCGTGCGCCACCGAGGCCGACGACGACTGCGACAACAGCACCAACGACGCCGACGCCACCGGCTGCGAGCCCTTCTACGAGGACACCGACGGCGACGGCTACGGCACGGCGCGCGCCCGCTGCCTCTGCGCGCCCGACGGCAACTACCGCACGCAGGTCCCCGGCGACTGCGACGACGGCGACGCCGCCGTGGTCGACGGCTGCGCGCTCGGCGGCGAGGTGCCGCTCGAGGACGCCGACGTGCGCTTCGTCGGCGCCGAGCCCGCCGACCTCGCCGGCGCGGACGTCCACGTGGCCGGCGACCTCGACGGCGACGGCCTCGCCGACCTCCTCGTCGGCGCGCCCGGCCACCGCGAGGGCGCCGCGTACGTGTTGCGCGGGCCCTTCGACGGCGACCGCGACCTCTCCGCCCCCGAGGGCCGCGCCCTGCTCCCCGACACGCGCGAGACGTGGAGCGTCACCGCGCGGGGCGGCCACGACCTCGACGGCGACGGCGAGCCCGACGTGCTGGTCGTGGGCGCGTACGAGGACGTGAACCGGACCGCGCGTGTGAGCGCCTGGGTCGTCGACGGGACGCTCGCCGGCGACCTCGACCTCGCCGAGCGCACGCCCGCGCTCACGACGGCCGTGAGCGACGACGCCCCGAACGTGGCCGACGTGGGCGACGCCACCGGCGACGGCGTGGGCGACGCGCTCTTCGGCGAGCCCGGCGCCGACCGCGCCTGGCTCGTCCCCGGCCCCCTCCCCTCCGACGCCGCCTTCGCCGACGCGGGCCACCGCCTCTACGACAGCGGCGCCTGCCTCGGCACCGCCGTGGCCTTCGCCGGCGACCTCGACGGCGACGGCCTCGGCGACCTCGCGCTCGGCGGCCCCTGCGACAACGGGCAGGCCGCCGACGCCGGGCTCGTCTGGGTGCTCGCGGGGCCGGTCCTCGACGACGTGACCAGCCCGGGCGACGCCGCCGCGCGCGTGGAGGGCCCGGCGATCGGCTACGCGCTCCTCGGCAGCGCGGTCGCCGGCGCGGGCGACGTGGACGGCGACGGGTACGGCGATCTGCTGGCGGTCGCGGCCGGCGAGGGGGTCCCGCGCGGCGTCGCCTGGCTCCTCGCAGGCCCGCTCGCGGGCGACCTCGCCGTCGACGCCGACGCGCGCGCCGCCATCGAGGGCGACGACGACGCCTCCCTGTCCACGTGCGCGGGCGCGGGCGACGTCGACGGCGACGGGCTCGCCGACGTGCTCCTCGGGGGCCCGGGCGACGACGGGGGCGCGCCCGACGGCGGGATCGTCGCCTTCGTGCGCGGCGACGGGCTCGCCGGCACGCTCGCCCTGTCCGAGGCCGACGCGCTCCTGACGTCGGCGGGCCCGGGCGCCTCCGCGGGCGCGGCGCTCGCCGGCGGCGACGTCGACGGCGACGGCTTCGCCGACGTCCTGGTGGGCGCGCCGGGCCTCGACGTCGGCGACGCGCAGGCGGGCGGGGCGTTCCTCCTCTTCGGTGGCCGGTGATCGCGCTCCTCCTCGCCTGTGTCCCGCTCCCCGAGGAGACCTTCGCCGGCGACCTCGACGGCGACGGCTGGGACGTCTACACCGACTGCAACGACTTCGACCCCGACGTCCACCCCGGCGCCTCCGACTACTGCGACGGCGACGACGACAACTGCTCCGGCGACGAGACCGACGCGATCAACGCGACCTCGTTCTACCGGGACGCCGACGGCGACGGCTTCGGCGACACCCACGACCCCGCCGTCGGCTGCGAGGCCCCGTTCGGCTACGTCGAGGACGGCGGCGACTGCGACGACGACGACCCCGCCTACCACCCCGGCGCCGACGAGCCCGACTGCACCGACCCCGCCGACTACTCCTGCGACGGGTGGGTCCAGTGGACCGACGCCGACGGCGACGGCGTCCCCGCGTGCACCGACTGCGACGACCTCCGCCCCGACGTCCACCCCGGCGCGCAGGAGCGCTGCGACGGCGAGGACGACGACTGCGACGGCACGACCGACGAGGACGCGGCCTACCTCGCGTGGCACCCCGACGCCGACGGCGACGGCTGGGGCACGCCCGACGAGACGCAGGTCGCCTGCGACCGGCCCGAGGGCTGGGTGCTCGACGACACCGACTGCGACGACGGCGACGGCACGGTCCACCCGGACGCGAACGAGGCCTGCGACGGCGAGGACGACGACTGCGACGGCACGATCGACGAGGACGACCCGGAGGGCGGCCTCGTCTGGTACGTCGACGGCGACGGCGACGGCTTCGGCGACCCCGGCCTCACGGTGCGCTCGTGCACCCAGCCCGCGAACGCCGGCACCGACGCGACCGACTGCGACGACGGGCGCGCCGACGTGTACCCGGGCGCGCCCGAGGTGTGCGACGGCGCGACCGACGAGGACTGCGACGGCGAGGTCGACGAGGACGAGGCGATCGACGTCGGCACCTGGTGGTACGACCGCGACGACGACGGCTGGGGCGGCACCACCTCGGCGGTCGACTGCGACGCGCCCAGCGGGTACGTCCCCGACGGCGGCGACTGCAACGACCGCGACGACGACGTCCACCCCGGCGGCGACGAGCTCTGCGAGCGCGGCGAGGACGAGGACTGCGACGGCGAGGTCGACGAGGCCGACGCCGTGGACGCGCCGCTCTGGCACCCGGACGCCGACGGCGACGGCTACGGCGACGCCGCCTCGGGCACGCCCGCCTGCACCCAGCCGTCCGGCCTGCTCGCGGACGGCTCGGACTGCGACGACACGGTCGCCGTCGTGCACCCGGGCGCGGACGAGGCCGACTGCGACGACCCCACCGACTACAACTGCGACGGCTCCGCGGGCGCCGACGACGCCGACGGCGACGGCGCGATCGCCTGCGAGGACTGCGACGACGCCGACGCCGCGCGCTCGCCCGTGGCCGCCGAGTCCTGCAACACGGTCGACGACGACTGCGACGGCACGACCGACGAGGACGACGCCGTCGACGCCACCACCTGGTACGTCGACGCCGACGACGACGGCTACGGCGACGCCTCCGTCGTCACGCAGGCCTGCGAGCTGCCCGCCGGCTACGCCGAGAACCCCGACGACTGCGACGACGCCGACGACGGCGTCCACCCCGGCGCCCGCGAGAGCTGCTCCACCGACGTCGACGACGACTGCGACGGCACCACGAACGACCCGGGCGCCGTGCGCTGCGCCGCCTTCTACGCGGACGCCGACGGCGACGGCTACGGGTCCACCGACGCCGCCTGCCTCTGCGAGGCCGAGAGCCCGTACGTCGCGACCAGCGCCGAGGACTGCGACGACGACGACGGCGCCGTGAACCCGTCCGCCGCCGAGGTGTGCGGCGACGGCCTCGACAACGACTGCGACGAGTCCGCCGCGGGCTGCGGCCTCGTCGGCGAGAGCTCGCTCGCGGACGCCGAGGCCGGCTGGTACGGCGAGGCGTCCTCCGACTACCTCGCGTACGCCCTCGCCGACGCCGGCGACCTCGACGGCGACGGCGCGGACGAGCTGCTCGCCGGCGCGTTCGGCTCAGACCGCGGCGCGGCGTCGGCCGGCACCGTGTTCGTGTTCTCCGGCCTGACCGAGGCGAGCGCGAGCTCGGCCACGGCGATCCTCACCGGCGCCTCCGCGGGCGACTTCGCGGGCTGGGCCGTCGCCGGCCCCGGCGACATGGACGGCGACGGCACGCCCGAGGTGGCCGTGGGCGCCTACTCCGCCGACGGGGGCGGGGCGGGGTCCGGCGCGCTCTACGTGGTCTCGGGCGCGACGAGCGGCTCGTTGTCCGCGGCGACCGCGACCCGCACCGGCACCGACGCCGACGACTGCGCGGGCTGCGCGCTCACGAGCGCCGGCGACACCGACGGCGACGGCCTCCCCGAGCTGCTGGCGGGCGCGTGGCGCGAGTCCTCGGCGTCGGGGAGCGCGGGCGCGGCCTACCTCTTCCGGGGCGCGCTCGGCGGGACGGCCTCCGTCTCCGGCGCCGACGCGGTCTACACCGGCGCGTTCCTCTCCGACCAGTTCGGGTGGGCGGTCGCCGGGGCGGGCGACGTCGACGGCGACGGCTACGACGACGTGCTCGTCGGGGCGCCGGGCAACGACGACAACGGCAGCGGCGCCGGCGCCGTCTACCTCTTCGCCGGGCCGCCGGCAGCGGCGGTCGACGTCGCCGACGCCGAGGCGCTCTTCATGGGCGAGGACGCGAGCGACGGCGCCGGCTACGCGCTCGCAGGCCCCGCCGACGTCGACGCCGACGGCTACGCCGACCTCGTGGTGGGCGCGCCCGGCAACGACCGCGGCGGCGGCAACGCCGGCGCGGCCTACGTGGTCCTCGGCCCGGCCAGCGGCGTGCTCGACCTCGGATCGGCCGACGGCGAGCTCCTCGGCGAGTACGCCGGCGACGACGCCGGCTCGGCCCTCGTGGCCGCCGACTTCGACGGCGACGGCGCGAGCGAGGTCGCCGTCGGCGGCGACGGCGTCGCGCGCGCCAGCTACGGCGCCGTGTGGATCGCGACCTGGGCCGGCGCGGGCGTGGTCGCCCTCGGCGACGCCGACGCCGTCGTGGTCGGCGAGGCCACCTCCGCCGGCACCGCCCGCGCGCTCGCCGCGCCCGACCTCGACGGCGACGGCTTCCCCGACCTCGCGGTCGGCAGTTACCTCGACGACGTCGCCGCCTCCGACGCGGGCGCGGTGCGCGTGATGCTCGGGGGGGCGGGGTTCTGAAGGGCCTGCCCCTCTCCCCCGCAGGGGGAGAGGGTGGCCGAAGGCCGGGTGAGGGGTGCCGGAGATCCCGACGGTCTGTTTCTATGCGTGCAACCTCAACGACCGCAGCGTCGCCCCCGGATCGTGGCCCATCGCGATGAAGCCGGCGCTCCCGCTGCGGGGCACGAAGACCACGCCGCGCATCACCGCCTGGAGGCGGTCCTGGATCTCGTCCTCGCGGTGGGCGGGGAACTTGCGGCAGAACGCGCGGACGGCGTCGCGGCCCTCGGGCATGGCCATCGCCGCCACGACCATCAGGCCCTCCTCGGCGGCCCGCAGCACCATCTCGGCGTCGCTGGGCTCGGGGAGATCGCTGACCACGAGGGCGTCGGGGTCCTGGCGCATGGCCGCGGCGAGGCCCTCGCGGAACGTGGGCACGTCGACGCCGACCTCGCGCTGGGAGACGCAGGCGCGGTGGTCCTTGTGCAGGTACTCGAGCGGGTCCTCGAGGCTCACGAGGTGGCCCTCCACCATCGCGTTGTAGTGGCGGATCATCGCCGCGAGCACGGCGTGGCGGCCCCGCGCGCCGCCCACGAGCACGAGCCCGGAGCCGAGCTGCATCGCGGCGCCGAGGTCGAGCCCGAGACCCAGCTGCGCGAGCGAGGGCGGGTCGATGGCCACGCGGTGGATGGCGATCGCGAACGTGCCGCGCTGCTTCCAGATCTGCGCGCTGAAGCGGCCGAGCTTCTCGACGCCGAACGTCAGCCGCAGGTCCTTCACCGTCGCGAGCGCCGTCTCCTCGCGAGCGAGCTCGAGGCAGGCGTGCGCGAGCTGGAAGACGTCCGCCGGCGCCAGCGGGTCGTGCAGCGTGGGCACGAGGCGCCCGTCGATGCGGTACTGCGGGCGACCCGGCACCTTGAGGTGCGCGTCCGACCCGCCCGCCCGTACGAGATCCTCGAGGAGCGCGACGAGTCCCGCGCGGTTGGTCTGGAGTTTTTCGGGTCGGACCATGGGGAGTGCCTCCGCCCTCTCCATCGGTCCACTCCGGCCGGGCTTTAGCGCCGCTGCTTCTTTCTCGCCTTCCGCGCTTCCTTCTCCTTCTTCCTCCGCTTGGCCAGCTCTTCCTTCGACACGGTGGGGCCCGGGAGCGCCGGGGGCGCGCCGCCCATGCCGCCCATCGCGCCGAGCCCGCCCATGCCGGACTGCTGCGCCATCTGCATCATCTGGCGCTGCATCTGCTTGGCCTGCTTCGCGTTGCCCATCAGCCCCGACATCGTCCCCACCTGCTTCATCATCTGGCGGGTCATGCGGAAGCGCTCGAGCAGGTCCTTCACCTCCTGCTCGTCCCGGCCCGAGCCCCTCGCGACGCGGCGCACGCGCGAGGCCTCGGCGAGCAAGTCGGGCTTGCGCCGTTCCTGCTTCGTCATCGACTGGATCATCGACTCGACGCGCACGAGCTCGTAGTCGTCGAGCGCCTCGGCGGGCACCTGCGACATGAGCTCGTCCATGAACGGGAGCTTGCCCATCACGTCCCGCAGCGAGCCCATCGACTTGATCATGCGGATCTGCTCGGTGAAGTCGTCCAGCGTGAACTCCCCCTGGAGCATCCGCACGGCGTCCTTCTCGGCCTTCTCCTTGTCGACGACCTGCTCGAAGTCCTTCATGAGGCCGACGACGTCGCCGAAGCCGAGGATGCGCTGGGCGAGCCCCGCCGGCCGGAACTCCTCGAGCTTGTCGAGGCCCTCGCCCATGCCGACGAAGAGCACGGGCTTGCCCGTGACCTGCTTGATGGACAGGGCGGCGCCGCCGCGCGCGTCGCCGTCCATCTTGGTGAGCACGAACCCCGTGAAGGAGAGACGGCGGTCGAACTCCGCGGCGGTCCGCACCGCGTCCTGGCCGATCATCGCGTCGCAGACGAACAGGACGTCGGCCGGGCTGGTCTTCTGCTTGATCTGCTCGAGCTCCACCATGAGCGTCTCGTCGATGGCGAGGCGCCCGGCGGTGTCGATGATGACGACGTCGCGGCCCACGTTGCGGGCCTGGGTGACGGCGAGCGTGGAGAGCTGGACGGGGTCCATGCCCTTGATCGAGAAGACGGGGACGTTCAGCTTGCGGCCGAGCGTCGTGAGCTGGTCGACGGCGGCGGGGCGGTAGACGTCGGCCGCCACGAGCATGGGCTTCTTGCCCTGCTTCTGGAGCAGGCGCGCGAGCTTGCCGGCGGTGGTCGTCTTGCCCGAGCCCTGCAGGCCCACCATCATGATCAGCGCGGGCTTGCCGTCCAGCGCGAGGTGGGCCTCGCCGCCGCCCATCTGCTCCTCGAGCTGGTCGTAGCAGGCCTTCACGAAGTAGTCGGCCGGCGTGACCTGCATCCCCTTCGGGACCTTGAGCTGGACGACCTTGCCGAGGACCCGCTCCTTGACGCGGTCGAGGAAGGTCTTGACCACGTCGAGCTCGACGTCCGCCTCGATCAGCGAGACGCGCACGTCGCGGAGCGCGTCGGCGACCGTCTCCTCGTCGAGCACGGCCTTGCCCTGCAGCTTGAGGCGAGCGTTACGGAATCCGCGAGAGAGGGTTTCGAGCATGGCCGCGCGCCTAACCGTTCGGATAGGCGGTCGCCCATGAGCATCGAAGAGCCCCGTTTCCGTCAGATCGTGGCCTCCGCGCTGAAGGATCTCGCGAAGCAGGTCGACGCGATCGACTCCGACGACTTCGACGCCAAGCTCACCGAGGGCGTGTTGCAGGTCGACTTCGAGGCCGGCGGCGTCTTCGTCCTCTCGCAGCAGGTGCCCGTCCGCGAGCTGTGGCTCTCGGCGTTCTCGAAGGCGTGGCACTTCCGCTGGGCCGAGGGCGGCTGGCGCGAGCGCGACACGGGCGAGCCCCTCGAGAAGGTCCTGACCGAGCTGTTCACGCGGAAGATGGGGCAGGCGATCGCGCTGAGGAACCCGGGGCCGGCTTAGGCCGGCACCCTCACCTGCCGCTGGATCCACGCCAGCCGCTCCTCCGTGAGCGTGTCGGCCGGGTAGATGCGGGAGTGCCCGAGCTCGCCGCGCACGAACGCGGTGACGGCCTCGCGCTCGGGGCCGAGGGTGGTCGGCTCGAAGGTGCGGATGCGGACGTCGCTGCGGTCGTACTCCCAGGCGCCCACCAGCTCTCCGCCCGCGCTGATCGTGTGCATGTGGATGGACTCCGCGTCCCGCACGGGGCGGAGCCCCTTCCCCCACGCGTGCACCGGCACGGCGTGGTGCGCGGGCCGCACGAGCACGCTCGGCGAGCGCCGGAAGTACAGCCAGTTGTCACGGAACGGCAGGAAACGCGTCTGCCCCTCGCCCGGCGCGGCGCCCGCGTCCCAGGCCTCGCCGAGGCCCTCGACCTTCACCGGCGCGAGGCCGAGCGCCCGGATCGCGGCGTCGGCCTCGCGGACGCCGATACCCGCCCACTCGGCGAACTCGTTGCGCGTGGCGGGGCCCGCCCAGCGGAAGAAGCGGCGGCCGAGCTCGACGGGGTCGAGCTTGACGCTCCGGCCCTCGCCGGCGCGCCACTCGAACGTCGCCGCGTCCACACGCCCGCCCGTGGGGACACGCACGACCTCGCCGCGCGCCTCCATGCGCCGGAGCGCGGCAGGCAGCGTGGTGTGGTAGCCGAAGGCCTTTCCCGCGTCGCCGAGGTCGCGTCCCGGGAGCGCGGCCTCGATCCGCTCGGTCGTGGCGGGCAGGAGGCTGCGCACCTCGGCGCCGAGCTCGACGAGCTCGCTGTCCTCGACCTTGCAGCGCCGCAGCAGCTGCGACTCGCGCTTCTCCTCCAGCGCCGCGCCCGCGGCGCGCGCGAGGGGCGCGTCTTCGGCGGGCACCAGCATGGTCCCGCCGCGCATCGTCTGCACGAGGACGATCGCGCCGGCCTCGACCGCGGCGTCGAGCGCCTCGCGGCGGAAGCCCTCGACGCGCGCGTACATCGACAGGTACGGGCCGCAGCCCCCCGTCACCACCATCCACCCGAACCGGCGGAGGCACTCCACGGGCGTCATCACGGCGCGCCCGGTGAGCCCCTGCCCCTGCGCCCAGCGGGCGCGCACGTCGGTGAGGGTCATGACCGTCCCGTGCTCCCGAAGCCACGATCGCCGCGCGCCCCCTCGGGGAGCACGGCGACCGGGGCCAGATGGACGTCCGGCACGGGCGAGAACAGGATCTGCGCGATGCGTTCGCCCCGGGCGAGCACGAAGGGCTCCTCGCCGAGGTTGATCAGCGGGACCTTGATCTCGCCGCGGTAGTCGGCGTCGATGGTGCCGGGCGCGTTGAGCACGGTGACGCCGTACCGGGCGGCGAGCCCTGAGCGCGGACGGACCTGCCCCTCCCAGCCGTCCGGAATGGCGAGCGCGACCCCGCAGGGGACCACGGCCCGGCGTCCCGGCTCGAGGGTGAGGGTGCCCGGAATCGCGGCGCGCAGGTCGAACCCGGCCGACCCGTGTGTGGCACGGGCCGGGAGCGGGAGGCCTTCGCCGTGGGGGAGGACGACGAGCGGAATCTCCAACATGCACGAAATGTAATCGGTCCACAAAAAAACGCACATACATCCTGCTCACTCGGCCATTCTTCCGACCGACGAGCCGCTCGGCCCGACGACGAGCCGATCCCGGGAGGAGGCGCGACCGTCAGTACGGATCGCAGGCGCAGCGGAAGCCGATCGTCCCCTGGAAGGTGTGGTAGTGGTAGAGATTGGCGCGGTCGTTCCGCGTCGTGTACTGGTCGCCGAAGTAGTAGGCGCCGCCGCGCTTGTCGGGGATCGGCGCGCCGTCCTCGTCGACGGCCACGACGTACCAGACGAGGCCCTCGGGGTCCTCCAGCAGGTCGACGAGCAGGAAGTCCGTGGAGTCGGCGGGCTCGCCCGTCAGGACGAGGTAGCCGGGGGTCGACTGTTCGTTTCGGAAGGCGGCGTCGTGGTCGAGGTAGAGGCGCCCGTCGTCCGCCACCTGCACCCCGGCTTCGGAGACGCCGACCATCTCGATGGACGCGTACGGCAAGTCCCCCCTCACGAGGCGGATGCCGTCGTCGTCGAGCGAGAACTCGAGGCCCGCCGCGGCGTACTCGTCGAGGAACGCCTGGTTGTCGACCGTGATGCCCGGATCCGTCCACTCCCAGGCGTTGCCGGTGAGGTCCCAGACGCCGAAGGGGCTGACGCAGGTCGCCAGCGACCCGGCGGGCTGTACGGAGTCGTACACGAGGGTCCCGTCGGCGAGCGGCGTCACGCAGGCGGTGTCGTCGTAGGTGTCGCCGTAGACGTAGGCGAGCCCGCCGACGCCGACGGTCCCGTCCGCGGCGTCCTCCCACTCGTCGGACGAGATCATCCGCTTCCAGCCCACCGTCTCGCCCGCGTCGTTCAGCACGGGCGTCGCGGCGCACGCGGCGCGGGCGTCGTCGAAGGAGATCTCGTCGGTGGGCTTCGCGCCGGCCACGGGCGCCGTGGTCCCGTCCTCGGCGACGACGACCTCGTAGAGGTCGACGCACACCGTGGGGGCGTCGGCGGGCAACGCGGCGGTGCCCGCCGGGCACGAGGCCGGCGCGGGGGTGTCGGTGTCGGTGTCGACGTCGGTGTCGGTGTCGGCGTCCGTGTCGGTGTCGGTGTCGGTGTCGGTGTCGGTGTCGGCGTCGGCGGTGTCGTCGGCGTCCTTCGGGTCGGGGGGACCGCCGCACGCGGCGAGCAGCGCGAGGAGCATGACGCGCATCGTGCCACCGTCCGACCCGTCGCGCACGCGGATCAGAGCGGGTCCGCCGAGCACCGGAACGCGAGCGTCCCCCGCTCCGTGTGGTGGTGGAGGATGTTCAGGGTGCGGACGCCGCAGTCGGAGGGCCCCCCCTGGTAGTAGGAGCCGCCCCGCTTGTCGGGCAGCGGCGCGCCGTCCTCGCCGGACGCGACGACCCACCACACGCCGGCCACCTCGTCGGCGACGAGCTCGACGACGAGGTAGTCGTCGGCCCCGCGCTCGCTCCCCTCCACCGTCGCCTTCACGAGGTAGCCGTAGCTCATCGGGTAGCCCGTCTCGACGTTGTCCCAGGGCAAATAGAGGCGCGTGTCCTCGGCGAGCTGGACCGAGCCGTTGCGCACGCCGCCCATGCCGAGGCGGACGTCGAGGTCGCCGGACACGAGCCGGACGCCGTCGGCGTCGAGCGAGTAGACCGCCCCCTCCGCCTCGCGCGCGGCCAACCACCCCGCGGTGTCGGTCACGAGGCCGGAGTCGATCCACTCCCAGGAGTTCCCGATCTGGTCGAACGTCCCGAAGGCGCTCTCGCACGTCGCCAGCGACCCGGCCGGCTGGAACGTGTCGTAGACCATCGTGCCGTCCTCGAGCGGGGTCACGCACCGGCTGTCGTCCCACTCCGACCCCCAGAGGTAGTCGGTCCCCTCGTCGCCGCGGGCGCCGTCGGCGGCGTCCTCCCACTCCTCGGAGGTGGCCATGCGTTTCCAGCCGACGAGGTCGCCCTTCGCGTCGGTGACCGGCGTGGAGGCGCAGACCACGACGGCCTCGTCGTAGGTCAGCCCGGTGGTGGGGACCACGCCGGCGATGGCCGTGGCGAAGCCGTCGACGACGACGGCCTCGTAGGCGTCGATGCAGTAGTCGGGCTCCTCCGCGGGGACGGGGACCATGCCGGTCGGGCACGGGCCCCGCGCGAGGAGCGTGGAGGTGTCGCCGCCGGAGTCGTCGCCGACACCGTCGCCCTCACCGTCGTCGCCGGGATCGGGGGGGACGCACCCCAGGAGGAGGCCCACGAGCATGACAGCGCTCAGGATGTCACGGACGGGGGCCCTCCGCCAGGCGGACGTCAGCTCTCCTCGAGCGCTTCCTTGCGCGACAGGCGGATCTTGCCGGCCTTGTCGATGTCGATCACGCGGACCAGCACCTCGTCGCCTTCGTTCACCACGTCGGTCACCTTGTTGACGCGCTCCTTGGCGAGGTGGCTGATGTGGACGAGGCCGTCGGTCCCCGGGAAGATCTCCACGAAGGCGCCGAAGTCCGTCACGCGCTTCACGACGCCCACGTAGAGCTTGCCGATCTCGGCCTCGGCCGTGATCTCGCGGATCATCGCGATGCACTTCGCCGCGGCGCCCTGATCGGTCGAAGCGACGTCGACCTTGCCGGAGTCGTCGACCGTGATGCGGCAGCCCGTCTTGTCCTGCAGGCCGCGGATGACCTTGCCGCCCGGGCCGATGAGCTCGCGGATCTTGTCGGACTTGATGTGGATCGTCGTGATGCGGGGCGCGTACTGCGAGAGCTCGCTGCGCACGGAGGAGATGGTCTTCGCCATCTCGGCGAGGATGTGCAGGCGACCCTCGCGGGCCTGCGCCAGCGCGCGCGCCATGACCTCGCGCGGCACGCCCGAGATCTTCGTGTCCATCTGGAACGCGGTGATGCCGGTGGCGGTGCCCGTCACCTTGAAGTCCATGTCGCCGAGGTGGTCCTCGTCGCCGAGGATGTCGGACAGGACGGCGAACTCGCCGCCCTCGGCGACGAGCCCCATCGCGATGCCGGCGACCGGCGCCTTGATGGGCACGCCCGCGTCCATGAGCGCCATCGTGCTCGCGCACACGGTGCCCATCGACGAGGAGCCGTTGGACTCGAGCACGTCCGCGGTGCAGCGGATCACGTACGGGAACGTCTCCTGCGCCGGCATGACCTGCTCCACCGCGCGGTGAGCGAGCGCGCCGTGCCCGATCTCGCGGCGCTTGGGCGCGCGGAGCGGGTAGGCCTCGCCGGTGCAGAACGGCGGGAAGTTGTAGGTCAGCATCCAGCGGCGGAAGGTGCCGATGGCGCCGGCCCAGTCGATGCGCTGGGCGTCGTCCTCCACGCCGAGCGTGGCGGTGGCGAACACCTGCGTCTCGCCGCGGGTGAAGATCGCGGAGCCGTGCGCGCGGGTGGCGACGCCGACCTCGCACCAGATGGGGCGGATCTCGTCGGTGGCGCGGCCGTCGATGCGGACGCCCTGCTCGACGACCTTCTTGCGCATCTCGGCCTTGATCACCTTGTCGACCACCGAGGCGGCGGCGAGGCCCGCGGCGGTGGCGGCGGCGTCCTCGAGCCCGTCGGTGGCGGCGGCGACGCCCGCGACCTTCGCGGCGGCGAACGCGTCGCGGCGCTCGTGCTTGGACTTGATCGAGAGCGCCTTCTGGACGAGCGGCGTCGCGACCTTCTTGACCTTGTCGGCGAGCGCGGCGTCGGGCTCCGCGACCGGCGGCGCCTCCTGCTTCTTCGGCGAGCCCACCTTCGCGCGCAGCTCCTCGATGGCCGCGACGATCTTCTTGATCTCGGCGTGGGCGAGGTCGAGCGCGTCCATCATGACGGCCTCGCCGACCTCCCTGGCGCCGCCCTCGACCATGCACACCGCGTCGGCCGTGCCGGCGACCACGAGGTTCAGATCGGCCTCGGCCATCTGGCCGCGCGTGGGGTTGACGACGAACTGCCCGTCGACGCGCGACACGCGCACGCCGGCGACCGCCTGCTTGCAGGGGAGGTCGCTGACATGGAGCGCCGCGGCGGCGCCGCTGATCGAGAGGACGTCGGTCTCGTTGTCGGGATCGTACGACATCACGGTCGCGATGATCTGCGTCTCCTGCCGCCAGGTCTTGGGGAACTGGGGGCGGATGGGGCGATCGATGAGGCGGCTCACGAGCGTCTCGCGCTCGGAGGAGCGGCCCTCGCGCTTGAAGAAGCCGCCGGGGATCTTGCCGTAGGCGCCGGTGCGGTCCTGGTAGTCGACCGACAGCGGCACGAAGTCGCTGGGCCGGTTCGACGGCATGGACGTGGCGGTGACGAGCACGGAGCTGTCGCCCTGCTTGACGACGACGGAGCCGCCGGCCTGCTTGGCGTACTTGCCGGTCTCGATGGTGATGGTCTTGCCGCCGATCTCGACGGACACGGACTGGATGTTCATTTGGGAACCTCGGATCCTGCGCGGTGCTCGCGCAGAGGAAGGGCCCCCGACCTTCCGCGACCCGTGGCCCAGCTCGGACCCCGTAGACCTGCTCGGAATGAGCTGTGGCCGGTAAACCGACCGCGCTCAGCCCGCGGAGATCTGCGGAGCCCCGGGAGACAAAGGGACGGGGGCTCGTGACGAACGTGGGGTTGAAAAGAACGAACGGCAGCCACCCGGCTGCCGTCCCCCGCTACTTGCGCAGCCCCAGCTTGGCGACCAGCGCCTCGTGCCGCTTGCTGTCCGTCGCCTTCAGGTAACGGAGCAGGCGGCGCCGCTGGCCGACGAGCTTGAGCAGGCCCCGGCGCGAGTGGTGGTCCTTCGCGTGGGACTTGAAGTGGGGCTGAAGGCCGTTGATCCGCTCGGTGAGGAGCGCGATCTGGACCTCGGGGGAGCCGGTGTCGCCGGCGTGGGTGCGGTAGCTCTCGACGAGCTCCTTCTTCTTGTCCTCGTGCAGGGCCATGGTTTCCTCTCTGGTAAGCGCGCTCCGCGGCGGGGTGGGCATGGCCCGGGGCGATCCTGTCGCCCCATCCCGCCCTGCTGCAGGGCGTGCGAGTTGGCGGCGCCGGCTTATCGCTGGGGTTCTTCGTCGTCAAGCAGGTCGGGCCGCACCGCCCGCGTGCGCGCGATCGCCTGCTCGCGTCGCCAGGCCTCCACGTTGCCGTGGTGCCCCGACAGGAGGATCTCCGGCACCTCCCAGCCGCGGTGCTCGCGCGGGCGGGTGTAGTGCGGGTACTCGAGGAGCCCGGCGGCGAACGACTCGTCCCGGGCGCTCTCCTCGTTGCCGAGCACGCCGGGGAGCAGGCGGGCGACGGCGTCGACGACGACCATCGCCGCGTACTCGCCGCCGGTCAGCACGAAGTCGCCGATGGACAGGACCTCGTCGACGAGGTGCTCGCGCACGCGCGCGTCCACGCCCTCGTAGTGCCCGCAGACGAGCACGAGGTGCGGCAGGGCGGCGAGGCGGTGGGCGTGCGCCTGATCGAAGCGCGCGCCCGACGGCTCGAAGAGGACCACGCGCGACTCGGGCCGTCGCACCGCGGCGATCGCGGCGTCCACGACATCCACGCGCATCACCATCCCGCTGCCGCCCCCGTACGGCGTGTCGTCGACCACCTTGTGTCGCCCGATGCCGTGCGCGCGGATGTCGTGTACGCCCAGCTCGAAGTGGCCGGCCTTCAGGGCGCGGCCGAGGACCGAGTGGTTCAGGGGCCCGGCGACCATGTCCGGGAAGAGCGTCAGGATGTCGAAGCGCATGAGAGGCAACCGCCAAGACGCCGAGAAGACGCCAAGAACGCCAAGCGGAGGGAAAGGGGCGCCTGCGGCGCCGAGCGGCGAAGCCCTTTGCTCTCCCTTGGCGCTCTCTGCGCTCCCTTGGCGTCTTGGCGGTTCACTCCCCCGTCTCCAGCGCGCCCGCCCGCAGCACGATGCGGTCGGGCCGCACGGAGAGGACGTTCTCCTTCGTCGCCACGACGTAGGCCTCGCCCGCGGGCGTCTCGATCACCCACACGTCCTTCTCGCCGGTGACGACGTCGGCGAGCGTGCCGAGCTCGGCGCCGGCGTCGTCGTAGACGGGGAGGTCGAAGAGGTCGTGGAGGTAGTGCTCGTCCTCGCCCGGCGGCGGGAGCTGGGCGCGGCCGACGACCAGGTGCGTGCCCATCAGCGCGCGCGCGTCCTCGGGGGTGTCCACCCCCGCGATCTTCGCCAGCACGCGTTTCCCGGCGCCCGACCGCGCGACGAGGCGGGCGGGTCGCCGCGACCCGTCGGGCGCGACGAGCGTGACCTCGCGCTCGCCGCCGAACAGCGTGCGGCCCTCGCGGTGGTGCAGCATCAGGCGCACCTCGCCACGGATGCCGAACACGCCGGCGATCTCGCCGAGGACGACCTCGTCCTCGGCCATCTACTCCTCGGCGGCGGCGGAGCGCGGCTCGACGAGCTCGAGGATCGCCTTGCGATCGCCCGCCGCGGCCGAGATCACCGTGCGGATCGACCGCAGCGTCTCGCCGTCGGGGCCCTTGACGCGCGCGATGTCCTCGGGCGCGACGGTGAGCTCGAGCAGCACGGACGCCTCTCCCTCGACGGTGTTGACCGTCACCTGGTCCGGCCGGGAGACCAGCCCCTTCACCAGATGGGAGACGAGCGCGGTCACGCGTCGGCCGGGGCCGCCTGGGCGCGGGCCCGCGCGAGCAGGTTCGACACGGTGTCGGACGGCTGCGCGCCGTGCTTGAGCCAGTGGTCGGCGCGGTCGAGGTCGATCTTCAGCTCGGGCGGCTCGGTCATCGGGTTGTAGTACCCGAGGTTCTCGATCGCGCGACCGTCCCGCGGCGAGCGGGAGTCGGCGACGATCACGCGGTAGAACGGCTTCTTCTTGGCGCCGAGGCGGGTGAGGCGGATGCGAACCATGAGTTTCCTTTTCGCGGAGCGCCCGCGGTTATCCGATGGGACGTCCGAGGTCAAGCGGTGCCGGCGGCGCGGCGCCCGGCCTCCTCCACCGCCTGCTCGATCGTGTCGAACGTCGCGTACGGGTCCTCCCCGCCGACGAGGCCGGCCTGCTCCAGCAGCTTGCGGGGCTGCGCCTGCACGCCCGAGATCAGCACCTCGACCCCGTGGGCGTCGAGCTTCTCGAGCACCGACTCGAGGTTGACGAGCCCGGTGGCGTCCATCGCGGGCACCGACCGCACGTCGAGCACCACGACGCGCGCGCGCGACGCGATGTCGTGCAGCGCGCCCATGGCTTTTTCCGCGGCGCCGAAGAAGAGCGGCCCGTTGATCTCGTAGAGGATGACGCCGCGCGGGAGCGGCTGCCGCAGCGCGGGGTGCTCGCCCTCCGCGAGGCGGGCGCCCGAGATCTCGGCCATGCGGCGCATGAACAGGAAGGCGGCGAGCACCACGCCGGCGCTGACGGCGACGACCATGTCGAACAACACGGTGAGCGCGAAGCAGGTGAGCTGGACGAACACGTCGCTCTTCGGGGCGACCCGCAGGACGTGCGCGAAGTGCTTCGCGTCGCTCATGTTCCAGGCGACGAGCAACAGGAGCGCCGAGAGCGCCGCCATCGGCAGGTACGACAGCAGCGGGGCGAGCAGCAGCACGGCGACGAGCACGAAGTGCGCGTGCACGATCGCCGCGATCGGCGAGCGCCCGCCGGCGCGGATGTTGGTGGCGGTGCGGGCGATCGCGCCCGTCGCGGCGAACCCGCCGAAGAAGGGCGCGACGAGGTTGCCCATCCCCTGGGCGAAGAGCTCGGCGTCCGGGTCGTGCCGCGTGCCCGCCATGCCGTCGCTCACGACGGCCGAGAGCAGCGACTCGATGGCGCCCAGCATCGCGATGGCGAAGGCGCTCGGAAACAGCTCGCGCAGGAGCTCGAGCGAGAGGCCGAGCGGCTTCCCGTCCGGTCCGGCCTGCTCCCAGGGGAGCCCGGGCAGCGGCGGCACCTGCGGGATGCCGCCCGAGAACCGCGAGCCGATCGTGGCGACCTCGACCCCCGCGAGCTGAACCACGAGCGTCGCCGCGAGGAGCGCCACGAGCGGGGCGGGCACCCGGCTCGTGACGCGCGGCCAAACCCGGAGCACCACGAGGGTCCCCGCCCCCACGGCGACGTCCTGCCACCGCGCGGTCGGCAGCGCGCCCACCAGCGCCACCACGCGCTCGACGTAGTGCTCGGGCATCGCCTCCACCGTGAGCCCGAGGAGGTCCTTCAGCTGCAGGGTGGCGATGACGACGGCGATCCCCGCGGTGAAGCCGGTGGTGACGGGGTGCGGGATGAACTGGACGAGCCGGCCCATGCGCCCGAGGCCCATCGCGATCAGGATCACGCCGGCCATCGCCGACGCCACCATGAGCCCGGCGAGGCCGTACTGGTGCGAGACCGGCGCGAGCAGCACGACGAACGCCGCGGTGGGGCCGCTGACCTGCGTGCGCGAGCCTCCCAGGAGCGCGATCAGCGTGCCCGCCGCGATCGCCGTGTAGAGGCCGTGCTGGGGCGGCACGCCGCTCGCGATCGCCAGCGCCATCGACAGCGGCAGCGCGACGATGCCGACGACGAGGCCGGCCATGACGTCGGCGCGAAGGTCGGCCCGGCCGTAGCCGGCGGCGAGCGTGTCCCGCAGCGCGGCGGCGGGGCGGACGCCCACGTTGGAGAGGATGGCGTCTTCGTAGCGGCGGCGGATGCGTCGGTAGCTACGGCGGATTCTGCGAATGCGACGGAGCACGGGTGCCTGCGGACGCCCGTCCCCTAACCGCTTGCAGTACCAACGGACCCGTCAGAGCGGGATGTTTCCGTGCTTCCGGGGGGGGTTGGCGTCGCGCTTGTTCTCGAGGGCGTCGAACGCCTCCACGAGGCGCGCGCGCGTTTCCCGCGGGCGGAGGATCTCGTCGATGAAGCCGAGCTCGGCGCTGCGGAAGGGGTTCGCGAAGCGCTCGCGGTAGGACTGGGCGAGCTCCGCCTTCTTCGCCGCGGGGTCGGGCGCCTCGGAGATCTCGCGCCGATGGATGATGTTCACCGCGCCGTCGGGGCCCATCACCGCGATCTCCGCGGTGGGCCAGGCGAGGTTGAGGTCGGCGCGGATGTGCTTGCTGTTCATGACGCAGTAGGCGCCGCCGTAGGCCTTGCGCGTGATCAGCGTGACCTTCGGGACCGTGGCCTCGGCGAAGGCGTACAGGAGCTTGGCGCCGTGCTTGATGATGCCGCCGTACTCCTGCGCCGTGCCCGGCAGGAAGCCGGGGACGTCCTCGATGCACCAGAGCGGCACGTTGAACGCGTCGCAGAAGCGGACGAAGCGCGCGGCCTTCAGCGACGCGTTCACGTCGAGGCAGCCGGCGAGCACCGCGGGCTGGTTCGCCACCACGCCCACGCTGCGCCCGCCGAGGCGGCAGAACCCGATCACGATGTTCGCCGCGTACTCGGGCTGCACCTCGAGGAACGCGCCGTCGTCGGCGACCGCGTGGATCAGGTCCTTGATGTCGTAGGGCTTGTTCGGGTTCTGGGGCACGAGCTCGTCGAGCTCGGCGCAGAGCCGCGCGGGCGGGTCGTCCGTGGGCTTGCGCGGCGCCTCCTCGAGGTTGTTCTGGGGGATGTACGACAGGAGCGCGCGCAGGAGCGCGAGCGCGGCCTGCTCGTCGTCCCCGGCGAAGTGCGCGACGCCGCTCACCTGCGTGTGGGTGTCGGCGCCGCCGAGGCGCTCCTGCGTGACCTCCTCGTGCGTGACGGTCTTGATGACGTCGGGCCCCGTCACGAACATGAAGCTCGTCTTGCGGGCCATCACGATGAAGTCGGTGATCGCGGGGCTATAGACGGCGCCGCCGGCGCAGGGGCCGAGGATCGCCGAGAGCTGCGGCACCACCCCGCTGGCGAGCGTGTTGCGGAGGAAGATGTCGGCGTAGCCGCCGAGGCTCTCGACGCCCTCCTGGATGCGGGCCCCGCCCGAGTCGTTGAGCCCGATCACCGGCGCCCCGTTCTTCATCGCGAGGTCCATGACCTTGCAGATCTTCTTCGCGTAGGCGCCGGAGAGCGTGCCCCCGAAGACCGTGAAGTCCTGCGCGAACACGTAGACGAGGCGCCCGTCGATCCGGCCGTAGCCGGTGACGACGCCGTCGCCCGGGATGCGCTTCTTCTCCATCCCGAAGTCGCCGCAGCGATGGACCACGTAGCGGTCGATCTCGCGGAAGGTGGCGGGGTCGAGCAGCGCGTCGATCCGCTCGCGGGCGGTCAGCTTGCCGCGTTCGTGCTGCTTGGCGACGGCGTCGGCGCCCCCGCCGAGGCGGGCGGCTTCGTCCA
Source organism: Myxococcota bacterium (assembly GCA_049322475.1). Classification (GTDB taxonomy): domain Bacteria; phylum Myxococcota_A; class UBA796; order UBA796; family SXON01; genus JBMOQZ01. The sequence goes on from JBMOQZ010000115.1 coordinate 20,780, forward strand.
GGCGGTCCAGCTGCTCGAAGAGTGCGCGTCGCTGCGGGTCCACGGTGCCTCCGGGCCGGCCCGCCTATCCGATCTTGTCCGCGGGTGCGCGCGAGGGTACCGTGCGGGCGCGACGGAGATTCGCATGCATCGCTGGCTGCTTCCCGCCACCCTGATCCTCTTCGGCTGCCCGCCGGGGGAAGGTCAGGGCAAGGACGACACGGGCGGGGACGACACGAAGACGTCCTACGACGAGGGGTGCATCCTCGTCGACGGCGCCGGCGGCTACGCGCACGTCAACGACGCGATCGCCGTCGCCTCCGAGGGCTCCACCATCGAGCTTTGCGACGGCACCTACGAGGAGGCCGTCGTCGTCGACAAGGCCGTCACCATCACGGGCGGCCAGTCCTCCGTGATCGACGCCCCCAGCAACGAGGTCGCCCTCACGATCACCGCCGCGGGCGCCACCGTCGAGAACGTCGGCATCGAGTCGACGCGCACGGGCATCTTCCTCGACGGCGCCACCGACACCACGCTGTCGGGCCTCGCCGTCGGGCAGACCGGCGGGCTCGCCATCTCCTCGACCGACGCCGTCGGCACCTTGGTGGTCGACTCCACGTTCGACCAGCCGCAGGGCGGCGGCGTGGAGATCTCCGGCGGCAGCATCACGCTGTCGTCGAGCGCCTTCACCAGCCCGGCCGGCTACGCCGTGCACGCGAAGGACGGCGCCGAGGTCACCCTCGAGGAGACCACCATCGAGGGCACGGTGATGCTCTCGACCGACGGCAGCGACGGCTACGCGATCTACGGCGAGGACGCGATCGTCACCGTGACGGGCGGGTCCATCGCCGGCGCCGACCTCGTCGGCCTGCTCACCGTGGGCGGCAGCCTGACGATGACGGACGTGGCCGTCACCGACACGCTCTACGGCATCTACGCCGCCGACTCCACCTTCACGGCCGACGGGCTGACGCTCTCCGGCAACCTCGTGCAGGGCATCTACGCGCTGCACCCCACCGACGCGATCACCGTGTCGAACACCACGATCGAGGTCGACCCCGACAGCGCCTGCTCCGACCTGTACGAGGACTGGACGGGCATCTGCGGCGGCCTGCTCGCCGTGTCGCCGGTGGTCGCCTTCACCACGGTCACCGTCTCCGGCTACAACAACTACGGCACCTACGTCGGCAGCTACGACGGCGAGGAGCCGGCGGTCGCGACGATCACCGACGTGCTCGTGTCCGACGTCGGCCGCTGGGGCATGCGCTTCGACACCGCCGAGGGCACCGTCGCCAACGCGACGATCTACGGCCTGCGCGAGCCCGAGAACGCCGACCCCTGCTACGGCTACGTCGACCAGGGCGACGCGATGCTGCTGCAGTATGCGGACCTCGCCATCGACGGGCTCACCATCACGGAGAGCGCGGCGTGGGGGCTGTCGCTGGTCTTCGGCGGCGCGACGGTGACCAACAGCACCATCGACGGCAGCGCGTGCGCCGGCGTCATCAACTACCAGAGCGTCGCGACGATCACGGGCTCGCGCTTCACGAACAGCTCCGACCTCGCCGGCATCTTCGACTACGAGGGCGTCACCACGGTGGACTCGAACACCTTCGAGACCAACCACGCCTGGTACTACTTCGAGTGGGAGGACACCACCACCGGCGTCGTCTACGGCTACGAGTACGGCGGGTACGGGCAGGACGTCTACGCCTACCAGAGCGCCGGCCTCACCGTGACGAACAACACGTTCACGGACGGCGACTCGAGCATCTACGCCTACGCGTCGCCGCTCGTCGCCACGGGCAACACCTGGACCGACTACGAGGGCACGATCCTCTACACGTTCTACGGCGACGAGGGCTCGCCCCCCCTGTTCTCGGGCAACTCGGTCGACGACGTCGGCGGGACCATCGCCTACGTGGGCTACGGCGCGCTCGAGATCGAGGACCTCGACGTGGGCACCACGCGCCCGGCGCTGGTCGAGTACCGCAACTACGAGGACGGCGTGCTCACCAGCGAGTCGAGCTACAGCTCGTACTCCTACGCCTTCTACGCGTACGGCTACGACGCCGAGTCCGCCAGCATCTCGATGGAGGACGTGACCATCGCGGAGACGTCCTACCGCGTGTTGTACGCCTCCGACGCCGCCGTCGACCTGAAGGACGTGAGCGTGGGGCTCGCCGGCGCCGACCTCGGCGTCGACGCGATCTACGCGACGTGGACGTACTTCCCGGCCGACTTCGAGGCGGAGGGCGTGACCATCGGCGAGACCGGCGGCGACGGCATCGTGCTCGCCAACGGCAACACCACCGACGGCTACGTGTGGCTCGAGGACGTGACGGTCGGGACGGTGTCCGACGACGCCCTGTCGCTGCAGGGCCTCGTCTCGGCGACGATCGTGAACCTGCAGGTGGAGGACGCCGGCGGCGACGCCGTCAGCAGCACCGCGGCCTACTCCTTCTACGACTACGACACCGGCGCGTGGAACACGGTGGACTTCGCGACGGCGCTCGACGTGTCCGGGTCGACCGTCACGTCCGCGGGCGGCACGGGCTTCGCGCTCAGCGGCGGCTCGGCCACCCTCGCGAGCACCACCGTCACCTCCAGCGGGCTCTACGCCATCTACGCCGAGGGGCTCACGGCGATCACGCTGCAGGACGTCACCGCCGCCACCCCGGGCCGCACCGGCGTGGTCGTCGACGACCGCTGGACCTACACCGACGCCTACGGCACGGGGTACTCCGTCGACGCCGACACCGTCGCGCTCCTCGAGCGCGTCACGGTGACGAGCTCGCCCGAGAGCGGGATCGAGGTGTCCGGCGGCACGCTGACGATCACCGGCTCCTCGGCCTCGGGCTCGACCGACGACGGGCTCGTCCTGACCGACGTGACCGCCGACGTGCAGGCGAACAGCTTCGCGGGCAACGCGGGGTACGGCATGACCTGCTCCACCGTCACGCTCGCCGCGTGCGCGACGAACGACCTGACCGGCAACACGCTGGGGACGCACGACGGGTGCGACGACGCCTGCGGGCAATGATGGGGAGGGGCGGGCGAGACGCCCGCCCCCACGGACGAGGGCGAGGTCGAGTCAGTCGACGCGCTGCGTCCACTCGCCGGCGCGCACCTCGAGAGGCTCGGCGCCGAGCCACAGGCCGCCGCGCGCGCGGGTCTGGCCGTCGACGCGCCACTCGAGGGCGACGTCGGGGCGGCGGCCTCCGGCCGTCGGGGCGAGGTCGGCGCGACC
>JBMOQZ010000116.1:0-2636 GCA_049322475.1 Myxococcota bacterium
GACGTCGCCGGCGCCCGACACGCTGACGCCGAACTGCTCGCTGGACGAGCCGACGAGCGTGGTGGAGGGGGCCTCCGAGAGGCCCGACGCCGAGCCCTCCCAGACGTAGGCGTACCCGTAGACGTAGCCCCCGGCGATCACGTCGTCGTAGCCGTCGCCGTCGACGTCGCCCGCGCCCGAGACCGAGTAGCCGAGGTAGCGCGACCCGGAGGCCAGGAGCCGGGCGCTCGCCGTGGTCTCGGGGCCCGTCGCGGAGCCGCGGTAGAACAACACGCAGCCGGCGCCGCCGTCGTAGCCGTGGACCCCGACGATCACGTCGTCGTAGCCGTCGGCGTCGACGTCGCCCGCGCCCGCGACGCTGTACCCGAGGTTCTCGTCCATGCCCACGCCTTCGAGCTCGCCTTCGGGCGTGCCGTCGAGCCCCGTGGCCGATCCGCCGTATACGTTCACCACGCCGCGGGTGCCGTAGCCGGCGATCACGTCGTCGTAGCCGTCGGCGTCCACGTCGCCGGCCGTCGAGACGGCGAAGCCGAACGAGCTGTAGCTGCTGGTGCCGGCGATCGTGACCGACGCGGAGGTCGACACGCCCGTGGCCGAGCCCGCGTGGATCCGCACCTCGCCGGCGTAGCTGGAGGCGGGGCGGTTGCCGACGACGAGGTCGTCGTAGCCGTCCCCGTCCACGTCGCCCGCGTCGGCGCCGTTGCTGCCCGTCAGCGTGGTGGCGGCGACCGGGTCCACGCCGCTGGCGGACCCGAGGTGGACGTACACCCGCGTCACGCCGTACGCCGTGGCGGTGACGTCGTCGTAGCCGTCGCCGTTCACGTCGCCCGCGCCCGACACCTCGAGGCCGAGGTACGCGCCCGCGGACGGGCCGTAGATGGTCGTGGCCGCCGTCGTGTCGAGGCCCGTCGGCGAGCCGTGGTACACGAACACGCGCCCGGCGGTGGAGTCGTAGCCGTAGGCGCCGACGACGACGTCGTCGTAGCCGTCGCCGTTCACGTCGCCGGCCTCCGACGCCGCGCGGCCCATGTACGCGGAGCGCGCGGTCCCGTCGATCGTCGCGAGGGGCGCGGTGGTCACGCCGGCGGCCGAGCCCGGGTACACCCAGAGCCGCCCGGCGGCCGAGTCGTACGCGTAGGCCCCGACGATCACGTCGTCGTAGCCGTCGCCGTTCACGTCGCCCGCGGCCGAGACCACGTCGCCGAGGTGCTCGGTGGACGTGCCCGTGAACGTGGTGGTCGCCGTCGAGGCGACGCCGCTCGCCGACCCGTGGAAGACGAACGCGGCCCCCGCGCTCGACCCGCCCCAGGCCCACGCCCCCACGATCACGTCGTCGTAGCCGTCGGCGTCGACGTCGCCCGCGCCGTCGACCGACCCGCCGAACCACTCGCCCGCGTAGCGCAGCGTGGAGAGCGCGGTGCTCGACAAGCCGCTCGCGGATCCCGGGTAGACGTACGCGCGCCCGTAGCTGTTGGTCGAGCCGGACGCGCCCACGATCACGTCGTCGTAGCCGTCGCCGTTGACGTCGCCCGCGTCGGCGAGGGCGTTGCCGTAGCCGTCGTCGCCCGACTCGCCGGACACCGACCACGTCCCCGTCCCCCACGTGGGGTCGATCGTGATCGGGTACCGCGCGTGCGCGTCGACCACCCGCACGCGAAGCGCGTCGGGACCGCGCTCGAACCGCGCGGGCAACACGTCGCCGTCGGCGTCCCAGGCGGCGAGCCCCGCGACCTGGAGGACCCCGCCGGCGTCGCCGTCGATCCAGGCGAGGTCGCCGTCGACCGCGACCGACGCGCCCTCGACGATCACGTCCACGAGGAGGTCGCCGTCCCCGTGGGGCGGCGCATCGAGCGTCCAGCCCTGCTCGAACCCGTCGGCGCGGCCCACCCACCACTCGGTCACGCCGTCGCCCACGTACTCGAGGCGCCGGACACAGGCGCCCTCGGGGTCCACGAGCCCGTCGGCGCAGGCGCCCAGCGAGGGGAGCGCCGCGCGGCGCGTGGTCCCGGTGTCGGCGCGGCCGATCGCCGTCGTCAGCCGAACCGTCGCGTCGCCGGCGACGAGCGTGACGCCGTCGGCCTCGAAGCGCCCCTCGACGCCCGCTTCGCGCGCCGTCGCGCGGAAGTCGGGCCCGTCGGCCACGAACGCGCGGGACCCGTCGCGGATGCGCGCGGAGACCTCCCGGTGCCAATCGCCGCCGCCCGCCGCCGGGGCCTGCTCCTCGGGCGGAGCACAACCCGCCAGCACGAACGTCCAGATGGCACACCTCGGGAAGGGAGCGTCGCCCGCGCGGACGGTACACCGGCGATCGCCCGCGCGTCACCACGCGCGAGCGGGCCCGCCGGCGTGTCCGTCGGGTATGGTGAGCCGCATGCCGCTCCTCGCCACCCTGCTCGCCGGCCTCCTTCCCGGCCTCGCCGACGCGCTCGGGTCCGTCCGCGCCGGCATCTCGGCGACCTCCTTCGACACCGGCGACACCGGCGACTCCGGCGACTCCGGCGACTCCGGCGACTCCGCCGAGACCGGGGCCGACACCGGCGACTCCGGCGACTCCGCCGACACCGGCGACTCCGGCGACTCCGGCGACTCCGCCGAGACCGGGGCCGACACCGGCGACTCCGCCGACACCGCCGATG
>JBMOQZ010000117.1:0-2627 GCA_049322475.1 Myxococcota bacterium
GCGGGCGAGGACCGGAAGGCGCGACCTGCGCGCGGGACCGGCGGGGAGGGGTGCGCGCCCGAGGCGTAGCGGGGGCCAAGGGGAGGCCCGGCTGCTCCGCGCGTCGTGACCCGGAGCGTTCGGGCGCGGTTGCGGAGGCGAGGGGCCGGGTGGTAGTGTGCGGGGGTGAAGGGTTCATGTTTCCTATCCGCTCGACGACGGCGATGGTGGTGGAGGTGGTGGCGGGGGCACGCCGCGCGGACCCGGTGGTGGCGGGCCTGTTCCCGACATCCCGCCCACGCTGCCGCCGTTCTGGGATTGGCCGCCGGATTACGACGAGCCGGCGACCTACGTGGATGGCGTGCGCTGGTACTGACATGGGCATGTTTCTCGGCACGGTGTACCTGCTAGCTGGCTGCGGGGCGGGCGACTGCCCGGAGTCGCGCGATGCTTACGCGCCTGATGTGGGGTCCGACCGGCCGGTGGAAATCGGTGCCGGTAGCTGCGACGTGGAGTGTCCGGATGGCGAGTACGAAAATCCATCAGGCGACCGCGCGATAGTGGCGTGTCAGGATGATTGGTGCGTCGATGGCTATGTAGGGTGGTATTGCACGACCTTCGAAGATGTCGAATCTTGGTCGAAGGAGCAGTGCCCCGGTTGCCGTTTGGCATGCGAGAGGGCCAATTCGTCAGTATTGACTAACGCCTGTCCCAATCTTCTGGAGTGGGAGATCTGCGAATTGACCTGTCGGTAGAGATGCTACCCGGGGGTCCAGCTCGTAAGCTCCGACGTTTCGTACGAGACCGCACCTACTTCTTCCGCGATGTACCAGAGCCCGATGCCATCCGGTCCTGAGCTCTCGATCTCTATGGCCTGCTCCCAAGTCCCAGCGGGGACGGACACCGAGACGACGTCGTTGACGAAGTGAGCGGCCTCGTACTCCTCTTCAACAATCTCTCCATCGACGTTGACAGTGACTGCGGAACGCGATTCCCACGAATCGCCTGCGGAAAGCGTGTTGGGTACCACGAGGAGCTCGTCGACGAACACGGCCTCCGAAGAAGTTTCGCTTCCATCGCCATAGACTCGGACGCCGTTCTGTTTCAGGAGCCATGTGCCAAATTCGTCGCAACGGTACTCGCTCCACGAGCGATAGTCGAAGCTCGCCTCAGCGGAATCTGAGTTGAGGCTTCCCTCCACTGCAACCGGCCACACGCCCTCGGCGTTATCGGCTGACTCAACGATCCACTCGCCGGCCATCCCAGATTGAGCCGAGTACACGTCCGTGAAATGCCAGGTCCAAGTGGTCCCCGACTTCCCAGCGGCTGAGAACTGGCTGCAGGAGCCTTCATCCTGATTGCTTGCATCCGGGGATTCCTTCTCCTCCTCAGCCACGCATGAGAAAAGAAACAGGCACCCGAGTGCGAGGAGGACCCAGGGTGGGCGAGGCAGGGGCGTGGTGAATAACATGCGACTAATCATCCGAACTGGTGAGGAGACCGTAGCACTGCCATAGGTGGGTCGCCAGCTTCCTCTTCGCCGGCGCGACCGTGCCGATTCGTGAGGGACGCCTTGTCGTACGTAGGACGCCCCCGCGTTCGCAAGCCCCACCGGCGTCTTTCGACGGACGGATACCCCTGCGATGCCGATGACCACGTGCTCATCGGCGCGGTGGATCTCCGGGCGGCACGAGCGGCAGGGTCGGCAGCCGGGTGATCGCGAGGCGCACGAGGCCGAGGTCGCCGTGGAGGTAGAGCTCGGTCGTGGCGAGCGCGTGGTGGTTCATCGACTGCTGGATGACGGCGGTCGCCACCCCCTCACGCAGGAGCCCGGTGGCGTGCGCGTGCCGCAGGAGGTGCGGGTGCAGCGCCACGCCGAGGCCCGCGGCGTCCCCGAGCGCCTTGAGCCGCTTCTGGATCTGGCGCTTCGAGAGCCGCGCGCCGCGCTCGGCCGGGAAGAGGCAGCCGGCGGGAGCGCTTTCGTTCTCCCGGGAGGATGAAGCGGTCGACTTCGGGCGCGGCCGGACCTGCAGCCAGACCGCGAGCTGGGCCGCGAGGCAGGGGTGCAGGACGACGTCGGTGACATCCCCGCCCTTGCGCAGCGCAGCCCGCAGCACGCCGCCCCCGAGGTCGACCTGGTCCACGTCGAGGCGGTGCGCCTCGGCGAGCCGCAGGCCCGTGTAGAAGAAGAGGAGAAGGAGCGTGCCGTCCCGCGTGCGCCGCCAGGAGGGCGGCTCGGCGAGCAGCACCCCGACGACGCGCTCGAGGTCCGCCTGCGCGAGGGCCGACCGGCTGCGTCGCGGCACCTTCGCCCGCCGGATGCCGAGGAGCGGGTCCGTCGCGAGCTCGCCACGCGCGAGCAGCGTACATCCTCGCCCTACCCCCATCGCCCCGGAATTCTCGCCGGGCGCCGTGACCCGGCCGAGGTCTACGTCGCCGGAGTGTGCGCCCGGAGCTGGTCCCGCCAGGCGTGCGGCGTGAGCACGTCGTCCTTGCTCACCAGCGCGCGGCGCACGGCCTCGTTGAGGTAGGCGACAGGGTCGAGCACGAGGAGCTTGCAGGTCTCGATGAGCGAGTAGAACAGCGCGGCGACGCGGGTGCCGAGCTCGGAGTGCGAGCCGTAGTGGTTCTTGCGGCCGAGCACCGTC
>JBMOQZ010000118.1:0-2626 GCA_049322475.1 Myxococcota bacterium
GACGACGCAAGCCAGCAGTGACATGCGGATGCCCAACATCAACGCACCTGGCAGCGCGTGAATCGCGCGTCGCACAACAAGGTGACGGTAGCCCCGGCGACCAGCTGGACCTTGCCCGCCACCACCGGCGCGCCGTCGCCGAACGCGGCTTCGATGGTGTACGCCCCCGGCGGTACCTCCCCCATCGGAAGGCGCTTACCGTTCGCAACCAGCTCGACCGTGCGTGCATCCCCGGAGGAGATGACGCGCGCCGCTGGAGCGGTGGCGGGCGCGGGGTCTGGCCTCGTGGGAGCGGCGATAGGGGCGGAAGCGGACTTTGCCGGCGCGGTGGCAGCCATGCGGGTCGCCGGAGGCTTCGGAGTCGGCGGCGGCGATTCGGTCGACGCCGCGGATGGCTCATGAGCGGGAGCGGGCTTGTCGAGCTCCGAAACCGCGTTCGCGGAGGTTCCGACGGCTGGCTCCGCCGTGGGCACCGTCGGGATTTCGGTGGGCGCGTCGGAGGGGGCGAGCGCGTTCCAGGCCACCACGGCCGCCACGACAGCCATGCTGGCGAGGCCCAACAGGCCGATCCCCCCGACCGCCGCGACGGTGCCCGCGGTGGTCGCCCTCGAGCCGGTGCGGGCCGCCGAATCGGTCGATCCGCTCGGCCTCTTCAGGGGCGCCGACGCACGCGGAGGCACCGAGATTGGCTCTCCGGACGCGCGAGGCTCGCCGGTCGACCCTTGCTCGACGAGGGTGCACCCCGAGAGTTCGTCCGGGAGATCCCGCCGCTCGTGCAGCATGGGGGAGACGTACTCCTCCGCCCAGTCGCGCAACGAGGGGCCGGCGAACTCGGCGCGGAGCCGCGAGGCGCGACGCTCCAAGTCCCGGGCGATCGGGCGGGCTCCGGGCTCGTAGGCCATCATCTCGGCGACAAGGCTGATCACGGGCTCTGGAACGGGCGCGGCACGGAGGGCGTCCAGGCCAGCGGCAAGACGAGCCTCGTGTCGCTGCTCCTTGGATGACGTCTTCCCGAACGCGGTGCCGCCGAGCATCTCGAAGAGGACCGCGCCAAGGGCGTACACGTCCCCTTCCGGCCCATCGACAAAGTCCAGCCGCTCCGGTGACATGTACCCGACCGAGCCGAACATCAGCGAACGTGTCTCGGCCTCGCGGCCGGCAAAGTCCGCGCGTGCCACGCCGAAGTCGAGCAGCTTGGTCTCTCCGGCCGCCGTAACCTGAATGTTCGATGGCTTGATGTCGCGATGGAGGAGCTGTAGAGCCTTGCCTTCGGGCCCCAGGCGCGTGTAGGCCACGTGCAGCGCGCCCGCGACCTCCTCGAGGATGGAGAGCGCCACCGTCGCGGGAATAGGTCCCCTCGCGGCGATCACCTGCTTGAGGTCGGCCCCCTCGACATACTCCATCACGACAGTCCAGCGACCGGACAGGCGCACAAGCCCGTCCACCTGGACGATGGCACGGTGTCGAAGGAGGCCCAGCACCCGCGCTTCGTCACGGAGGCGGACGGCCATCTCGTCGACCTCCTCCATGTCCGGATTGAGCACCTTCAGCGCCACCACCTTCGAGAACCCGCCCTCGCCGGAGAGCTCCGCCCGGTACACGGTGCCGAAGCCGCCTCGGCCGACCGCGCCGAGCACCTTGTAGCGGCGCCCCTCGGTCACCATGCCACCGTCACCACCGCCACGGCACCGAGCCCGAGCGCGAGGACGCCCGCGCCGACTGCCGAGTAGCCGAGGGTGTTGGTCGTGCGGGCGAGATCCTCGACGTCGTCCAGCGACGTGGCCGGGTCGTCAAACTCGCTGCGCGAGGCCGCGGCCAGGGCGTAAAGCGTCCCGGAGGCCAGCGCGGCCCCGCCCGCCGCGATGGCGAGCGGGACGGTCGGCCGCCGCCTGACGGTCGCCGCCGGAGCAGGCGAGCCCACGCCCCCGGCGGGGGCGGTCAGGACTGCCGAATCGGGCGACGGCCCGAACGCCGACCAGTTGGGGGCCGGAGCCTCGGGAAGGAGGACCCCGCTCCAAAGAACTTCGCCCGACGCGGCCGCGAGCTGCACGAGGGTCTGTCGCTCGGTGGCGCGGGCCGTCGTGCGGGCGCCATCCACGTACACCAGCGTCCCCGCCGGTGCAGCGAGGGCGGCGGCAGCGCCTGCAGGCTGGTTGCGCGCCATCCCGTAGACGTTCGCGAGGGGATTGCCCTCGGGCGCGATGGTGCTCGGCAGGTTGAAGGCCGGCTGGATGGAGACCGCCGCTCGGAAAGCCGACAGGGTCCGGTGCGTGTCCTGCGCGAGGTATGCGTCGAGGCCCGCGAGGCGGTGCCAGGCGGCCGCGTCCGGAGGCGTGAGGATCTCGACGAGACAAGGCAGCGCCGCATCGGCCTGTTCGCGCGCGGCACGGAATGCCTCGAGGTCCATCGCGACATACGCGGCCTCTGCTGCCGTCACAGCGGACGCGAGATCTGCCGCCGTCGTCGTGGACGGGCACGCAGCGTGGGCGGCGGCAAAGAGGACGAAGGGCAAGCAACCTCCCGGGAGGGCGGATGCTACCACCCTGCACGGGGCGCGAGGCGACGCTCGGTCGGGACCCTGTAGTACGATTCCCGAATGTCCCGCGCGTTGCTCGTGCTGCTCGCT
>JBMOQZ010000119.1:0-2622 GCA_049322475.1 Myxococcota bacterium
GTCGACACCGGAGCGAAGGGAGACGACACCGGGGTGGGCAGCGGCGACGACACCGCCATCCCCGACTCAGGCGGTGGCCCCGGCGTCGGCGACGGATCGATCGACGATCCGATCCCGGCGCGCACGGGGGCGTACCGCGGCGGCGCGTGCGGCTGTGCGTCCGGTGGGGCGCCGGGTGGGACGCTCGCGCTCTTGGTCGGGGTGGCGGCGCTCGCCGCGGGGCGTCGGCGCGGCTGACGCCCGGGGCCGCGCCGTCCCCCGCCGGTTCGGGGACGGCGCGGCCCTTACCCGGTTAGACGCGGGCCCCCATGTCCGATCTCGCCCAAGAGTCCGCCCGCCGGCGCACCTTCGCCATCATCTCGCATCCCGACGCCGGCAAGACCACGCTGACGGAGAAGCTCCTGCTCTACTCGGGGGCGATCCACATGGCGGGCGCGGTGAAGTCGCGCAAGGCCTCGCGCCACGCGGTGTCGGACTGGATGAAGATGGAGCAGGAGCGCGGGATCTCGATCACGTCCTCGGTGCTCCAGTTCGACTACCGCGGCCGCCGCTGCAACCTGCTCGACACGCCCGGCCACGCCGACTTCAGCGAGGACACCTACCGCGTGCTCGCCGCGGTGGACTGCGCGGTCATGCTGGTGGACAACGCGAAGGGCGTCGAGGACCGCACGCGCAAGCTCTTCGAGGTGTGCCGCCTCCGCGGCATCCCCGTCCTCACGCTGATCAACAAGTGCGACCGCGAGGGCATCGAGCCCCTGCAGCTGCTCGACGACATCGGCACCGCGCTCGGCATCCAGTGCGCGCCCGTGAACTGGCCCGTCGGGCAGGGCCGCAGCTTCCGCGGGGTCGCCGACCGCGAGACGCGCGAGATGATGCTCTTCAAACACGGCAGGCACGGCACGGAGATCGTCGACTTCGAGCGCCAGCCGCTCGACGACGCGGCCGTCGCCGACGAGCTCGACCTGCTCGACGGCGCGGGCGAGCACTACGACCGCGAGCGGTTCCTCGCCGGCCAGCAGACGCCCGTGTTCTTCGGCTCGGCGCTCACGAACTTCGGCGTGCAACCCTTCCTCGAGGCGATGGTCGAGATGGCGCCCGGGCCCCGCAAGCGCCCGTGCGAGGGCGAGCCCCGCGAGCCCGACGATCCGCGCTTCTCCGCGTTCGTCTTCAAGATCCAGGCGAACATGAACCCGCGCCACCGCGACCGCGTCGCGTTCATGCGCATCCAGTCGGGCAAGTTCGAGCGCGGGATGGAGGTCACCATCCACCGCACGGGCGAGAAGCTGAAGCTCGCGAAGCCGCACACCTTCCTCGCGCAGGAGCGGACCGAGCTCGAGGAGGCCTGGCCCGGCGACGTCGTCGGCCTCTTCGATCCCGGCGAGCTCCGCATCGGCGACACGCTCTACGTCGGCCCGCGCATCGCGTACCAGGGCATCCCGCGCTTCGCCCCCGAGTACTTCGCGCGCGTGAAGCTGAAGGACCCGCTCAAGCGCAAGCACCTCGTCGCGGGGCTGCAGCAGCTCTCGCAGGAGGGCGCGATCCAGCTCTTCGTCCGCCCGGAGATCGGCGAGCAGGACCCCTACCTCGGCGCCGTCGGCCAGCTGCAGTTCGAGGTGCTCCTGCACCGGCTCGAGAACGAGTACGGCGTGAAGGCCGTGCTCGACTCGTCCCCGTTCCGCCTCGCCCGCTGGATCGGGGGCGACCCGAAGGGCCTCGCCTGGCTCCGGGCCCGTCGCGACTACACCGTCGTCGAGGACCGCCACGGCCGGCCCGTCGCGCTCTCCGAGAGCGTGTGGCCGCTGCAGTACGCGCAGCGCGAGAACCCGGGGCTGGAGCTGTACGAGGTGGAGCCGCTGTAGCGGGACACTGCAGGGATCGTGGGGGCGGGCGTCCCGCCCGCCCGCGGGGGCGCTCGCGGGCGCCGGCCTCGGACGGCGGCGCCGCCGTCACCGGTAGGTGGGCATTCGTGGGGGCGGGCGTCCCGCCGGCCCCACAGACGCTCCGAGTGCAACGGAGCCCGCCGACAGACGCAGTGAATGCAAGATTCGCCGTTCCCGCCGATCCTGCGCAACGGACGAAGCGGCATTTTTCGTCGCTCCGGTCGCGGGCCGGCCCCGCCTCTTGCAGTCAGCCCGACTGTCGCCGCTCCACGTTGCAGTCGAGGCCTCTGTACCGCCGTGCCCTCAATCCTCCACGTCCGGCCGCGGCCCGAACCGCCGCCACAGCGCCGCGCCCGCCCCACACGCGATCGCCACCGCTCCGCCGAACGCGCCGCCGGCCCCGCCGAGCACGCCCACCGCCGTGAAGATCTTGAACGGCGTCATCACCGCGTCCTTGTCGCCGCCGCCGGTGTAGGTCGCGACGCGGTGCAGCGCCCAGGACAACCCCACGGTCGCGACGAGCGCCATCGCCAGCGCGAGCGCGCCCACCACCCGCGGCAGCCAGAAGAGGCAGCCGCCGGCGGTGCGGTCGCGCCGCATCGCTACGATCACCGGGACGCCCAGCGCGCCGGCGAGCCCCGCCGCGACGAAGAGCGGCCCCGCGTCCACCCCTCCGCCGGCCTGCCGGGCGGTCGCGGTCGCCGCCACCACGCCGACGACACCGATGCCGAGGAGCGCCGCC